>NZ_BAAGDP010000021.1:0-44462 GCF_054660695.1 Turicimonas sp. TL08 | reverse complement strand
GGTAGGCAAAGAAAGTTAATAGCGACTTTTTAAACAGCCTGAAAAGATTGGTAGATTGGCCACTTCCATGTATTGAGTTAGATTGAGTGGATCTGAATTTCAACCAACTTCACACGGAATAAAAAAAATAAAAAAATTTTGAATCTTGCCTCGCAAGATTAGGGAATTTACTGACTTTTCTCCTTGACTTTGCTCCGGGTTCCAAAGATCAGTCTGGGGTAGTTCACCGGTTGAATCTCCCGCGAGCACCTATCCTATTACCTACAACCTCTACAATGTAGGCTTGCTTTGAGGTAACAAAATGCACAAATTAGGATTCCGATTTTCTTTTCTCTCCGCCGTTTCTGCGGCACTTTTGCTCGCAGGCTGCTCAACAACTGATAAAACCAAACCGGAAAAAGAAATTGATGAACCAACGTCTATAGAAACCAGAACGACAATTGACGATTACTCTTCCATTAATCAGATTTCCCAGGAAGATTGGCAAGCCGGTCTGAAAGCTTTTCGAGTATCCTGCAGAAGCATCGGCAAAAAAGCGATATGGAAAGAAGTTTGTGCTAAAGCCGCCTCTACCCCTGACAGCGAGGCAGAATATTTCTTTCGTTCTCAATTTACTCCGTGGAAAATCACAAAAATTAAACTCGGAAAGCAAACGGGAACCGTATATAGCGAAGATGAATCCGGCCTCATGACCGGTTATTACGAGCCACTTTTGAAGATCAGTAAGGAAAAAACTTCCGGGCACAAAATCCCGATTCTGTCCACGCCCGATGACTTAATTATCGTTGACCTCGCCAGCTTATATCCTTCTCTGAAAGGAATGCGTCTTCGAGGCAAGCTCCAGGGAAGGAAACTTATTCCCTATGACGACCGAAGCCATATCGTTCAACGCAGAGACTTAGATAAGTATGCAATCGGCTGGAGTGATGATCCGGTCGCGGTTTTCTTCTTGCAGATCCAAGGCTCCGGCAGATTGGAAACTGCCGCTGGTGAAACTATTCGCGTCGGATACGATGACCAAAACGGCCATCCGTATAAGGCCGTCGGCTCTTGGCTCGTTCAAAAAGGCTATCTGAAAAGACACGAGCTATCCATGCAGAATATTCAGAAATGGGCGGTTGAAAATCCCACTCGTGTAAATGAGCTTCTCGATCAAAATCCTAGTTTTGTCTTTTTCAAAGAGAGAGTAGTGACTGATCCATCGGAAGGACCGATTGGCGCCCAAGGCCTTCCTCTAACTCCGAAGGCTTCTGTGGCAGTCGATAGAAAGTTCGTGCCCATGGGAACACCGCTGATTGTTCATGCTTCTCAAGACAACCCTTCCTTAGATTTCACCCGACCTGTTGTCGCACAGGACACAGGGGGAGCCATCAAAGGACCGTTAAGATTTGATTTTTTCTGGGGATTTGGAGATGAAGCCGGAAAGAATGCAGGAAAACAAAAGAGCGATGTCTCTGCATGGATACTGCTCCCTAAGGGAGCAGTTCCCGAAGATATTCGTTAAGAATGCTGGATTTTTTCACCGAGCTCCATTGCTGTCATAAAACCGAACGGGCCTGTACCGTCTTCTAAAAAGATTGCAGGTACCGTTTCTATTTTGAGTTTTTCAGCCAAACGAGAGTTGTCTTCCAAGACTTTCATTTGAGAAGCCTTGAACATTCCTATCGGTGCCTTTTCATCCATGCACCATTCATACCAAGCTTTATGCGGAGTCTTGGAGGAGAGGATAACGGCAGACTTAACAACTGAGTCTTCACCTAAAACAGGATAAAGGAACCAGTAAACCGTCAGATTTTCCATCTTGCTCAACGTTTCCTGCACAAGACGTTTGCACCATCCGCAGTTAGGATCGGCGAAAACTGCAATTTTTGCGCTGCCGTCTCCTAACTTAGTCGTAAAGGCGTGTTCTACCGGCCAATTTTTTTCATCGAATTTCATTGTTCAATCTCCAAAAAAAATTCTAGAAGAACTATAGAAAAGAACCTGTGAATGCAAGTGCTTTAGTTTCCAAAATGAGTTATGGGTGCTGAGGAGCTTCAGAAAGAAGGTTCTCAAGATAATCAATGCCGACTGCGCCCGGAGCTCTCTTTCCGGAAGGTACAAAGACAGTCGGGGTTCCTGTTATGTTGAGTTTAGAACCAAGCTCAATATTACGATCTAAAGCAGAAATATCACAGTTTGCAGCGCGTTTGGGGGCAGCTTTGCCTTCCAAAAGCTGCTGCTTCCAAGCCAAAGCACGATCTTTAGAACACCAGATATTAGCGCTGGCCTCCTTGGATCCGGCTGTGATTACCGGGTACAAGAAAGTATATATAGTTACGTCCTTCATGCCCGCTAAGCTAGCCTCGAGCTTCTTACAAAAGGAGCAGTTTGGGTCGGAGAAAACGGCAATCTGTCTGGATCCGTTGCCATGAACTGTCTTAATTGCGTCTGCAAGGGGCAAAGAAGAAAAATCAATTGTCAAAAGTTTATCTTTTGCTTCTTGAGTGAGATTCTTTCTGGACAGGGTATTGAAGATTTCGCCCATCAAAACATGATCCCCGGTCGGATCCATGTAAATAATCTCATTATTCACGGCTAATTCGTAGAGTCCGGGAATCGGAGAGGGAAGCACATGCTTGACTTGGACTCCCAAACGTCCTTGAGCTAGTTTTCTTATTCTATCCAACTCTTTTTCTTGTGCAGAATCATTAGTGCTTTGCACAACTTCTTTTGCTTCGGCGGGAGCGGCTTTTTGTTCAGGTGTTTGAGCCTGTCCAGCACCGCAAACGGCGGCAAGGACAGCTAAACAAATAAATTTCTTGAGCATCTCTGACTTTAACCTTGTATGTAATCAATACGAAAAGCAATAAATCTTTAGCAGGCCAATAATAACAGTTGAAGTAATTGCTCAATCTTAAAAAATTAATCTTTGGTTTCAAGATATCTCGCGGTGCATGGCCTGCAGAAGAAGTGAACTTTTCTCAAAATGTAAATAAATTTAACTTTTTGTCCGGGACAGTTGCACGATTAAAATTTCTCCTGTATAGTTCGACTTCTCTTGATTGAGCCGGCTAGATAGCTCAGTTGGTAGAGCAACGGACTGAAAATCCGTGTGTCGATGGTTCGATTCCGTCTCTAGCCACCAGAATAAATATCCCGAGGATGTAAAAGTCCTTGGGATTTTTTCTTACAATTAAGATATTCCGATCATTGGGGAGTAACCGTTAGACATTCCGGTGTCTAAGACAGGGTCAACATACTTGATTGAATAAATCATGGCGCTGTCGGTTTTCAGCTTGGTGAGACCAACGATAAAAAGGCGGCCGCCGGTCTGCCTGTTTTATCGTTGATTTTACTTACCGGCAGAAAAGAGAAAACAATAATGGAAACCCTATTACTATCTACCGGTGTTGTCGCACTTGCAGAAATGGGCGACAAAACCCAGCTCTTAGCCTTCCTTCTAGCTTCTCGATATAAAAAGCCGTTGCCTATCATCTTAGGTATTTTTGTCGCGACCATCTTTAATCACACATTGGCAGGGCTTGCAGGATCTTGGCTTGCCGGACTCTTCAGTCCTGATGTGTTGAGATGGGTCCTTGCCTTGTCGTTCGTTGCAATGGCTATTTGGATTCTTATTCCGGACAAAATGGACGATGATGGCATCCCTCAAAACAAATTCATGGAAAAATGGGGTGTATTTGGAATTACTTTCATTACCTTTTTCTTGGCTGAAATGGGTGACAAGACACAAATTGCTACCGTTGCTCTTGCGGCCAGCTACGGCACCCCGTTCATCATTGTTGCCGGTACGACCCTGGGTATGTTAATTGCCGACGTTCCTGCGGTTTGGATTGGCGACAAACTTTCGGAAAAAATACCGGTTAAATGGGTACGCTTAATTTCCGCGGCTCTCTTTGTAATCATCGGCATCTTCGTAGCCTTGGACTTCACGCCGAAAATCTCTTAACTTGCGTACTCTCAATCTGAGAAAGAGAGTTTGAGGAACCTGGAAAGCTTTTTAGAATTGAATCATCTGTCTTAGAAACAGAGAGGATAAATATGAAGAAACTTTACCGAGGACTTCTGCTCGTTCTATCCATCGCAGGGCTTCTAGCTCTCAATGGATGTACAGCGGTGCAGGAACAAGTCAATCCTACTCAGATGAATTCGCAATGGTTGAATCAAAGCGTTACTTTTGATCAAAAAACCATTACCGGAATTTTAGTTGTTGCGGTGTCCTCAGATCCGACTACCCAAAGGCTTTACGAAGATATTACGAGCACGACGTTTACTTTGAACGGTATTCCTTCGGAACCGGCGTACAAATATCTAAACCCAGGATCCGGCGTTCTGCTTCAAAACGGAGGCCTGAACCTACCGATTCTTCGACAAGCGGCCAAGAATGCTAAGGCAAGCGACATCCTCGTCATTACGTTTAACGGTGTAAAAAACCAGACGGTCTACAATCCCGGTGTGACGTGGGGTCCCGATCCTTTCTGGGGCGGCCCTTTCGGACCCGGACCATTCGGTCCCGGACCGTTCATGGGACCTGGTCCGTTCATGGGCCCCGGTCCGATGTGGGGAGGATGGGCAATTCCACCCTCAGTTACTACCAATCAGTATTTAGTGAGCAATATCCAGCTTTTGCTGGCAAAGGACTATCAAACTTTGTGGACAGCTTCCTTCACTACACTTCTTGAGCAGTTTTCAAATGAAAAAACTATTGAACTTTACTCTCAGCTGTTAGTGCAGAAACTTTTGTCCAATGGCTTCATGATTCCTCTGCAGACCCCAAGCTATCAAATCAAAGCTCCGGTCTTAAATCCAGGCGTTACGCCTGCTCCTTAGATTTCGCTTGAGAAAAGAGCCGAGAAATTCTGACGCAGTCTTCGATATGTTTATTCCCGATAAACTTCATCGCGGCGAACGAAATCCCGGCTCCGGCAACTTGCCCGAGAATCGGAACAAATTTCGCAGCCTGTGTTGCCGTTATCTGTACGCTTAGTTTCTTAAGCACCGCCGTCACTAACGGAGCCGTAATATACTTTCCGGCCCACGAACTGCCAACTGCCGTAATCATGGCAAATACTTGAAGCCTCTGATCCGTGGATAATCTCTCTATTTCTCGGGGAGAAAGTCCGAATTCCGAGTTAACGGAATTCAAGATCGAAGCCATCAAGGCAACATCAACGGTAATATTGACTCCGGGAATCGGCACCAACGAAGCCCCTGCGCTATACAAGGCTCTTTTGGTAACGAGTTTCTTACAGCGTTGAATTGCCGCTTCGAGATCATCGTCTTCCGTAGGAATCTGTCTGGACTCTCCGACATTTTCCTGCTCTTTACGAACTACGGGTAGTTTTGTTGTCATTACCGTTCCTCGTTTCTACCTAAAGAATTACACTTTAAGATAAGAATAATGCACTATTTCTAATATGGTAAGTCGAAGTGGGTTGGTATGCTTGGCCATAGCAACTATAATTCACGTTTTTTATTAAACACTCTGTGACGCCGTTTTTTCATGAATCTGCTTATTCTTGGTCTTAATCACAACACTGCCCCTCTCTCTTTGAGAGAGAAAGTATCCTATGGGCCGGATGAGCTGAAAGATTCTATCAATATGATTCGAGCGATGCTCTCACCCCAAGACAAGGGAGGCATCTCGGAAGCTGCAATTCTTTCTACGTGCAATCGTACCGAAATCTATTGCGCAGCTCAAGATTCTGAAAAAGCAGCCCGCAGTCTAAGAGAGTTCATTGCGGAACAAAAACAAGTTCAACTTGCCGAACTCGAAGAACACCTTTATCTCTACATCGGCGAAGAAGCAGCCAGACATGCATTCAGAGTTGCCTCGGGCTTGGACTCCATGGTCTTGGGTGAAACCCAAATCGTAGGTCAAATTAAAAAAGCCGAAAAAACAGCTCAAGAAGCCCGTTCTTTAGGCTTGTATCTTCACCATTTGTTCCAAAAAACTTTTTCAGTAGCCAAAGAAGTTCGGTCAACTACTGAAATCGGCACAAGATCTATTTCTTTAGCCGCGGCCGCCGTCAGAGTGGCCAACAGAATTTTCGGGAACATCTCTAATTCCAGCATCTTGTTCGTTGGAGCCGGTGAAATGATTGAACTGTGCGCAGCGCATTTCTGTGCACAGAATCCTAAAAAAGTCACCGTCGCCAACAGAACTGTTGAAAGAGCGCAAGCTCTTGCAGACCAGATTGGCGCCGATGCCATCAAACTTTCCGACATGCCGGAAGTAATGGCTGACTACGACATTGTTGTCTCCTGTACCGCCAGCTCTCTGCCTATCATCGGACTCGGCATGGCTCAGCGAGCCATTAAAAAACGCCGTCACCACCCGATGTTTATGGTGGATTTGGCAGTGCCTCGCGACATTGAAGCGGAAATCAGCAATCTCGATGACATTTATGTGTATACCGTTGATGATCTCGGCAAAGTAGTTCAAGCAGGCATAAAAGGACGTCAGGAAGCAGTGAAAGCCGCTGAAGTTCTCATTCAAGAAAGAGTCAACGAATTCCACGTTTGGATGTCCGCCCGAAATTCCGTACCTCAGATTATTTCTCTAAAGGAAAAAGCGGAAGCTCTTCGCGAAAGAGAGATAAAAAAGGCTAGACGAGCCTTGGCCAAGGGAGAGGACCCTGAAAAAGTTCTGGAGCAAATGTCCAAATCTTTGATGAATAAGTTCATCCACGATCCGCTTACTACTCTCAGAAATAATCAAAGTCTTCCTGATGAAGACTACCAGAAAGTTTTAGACCTCTTACAGAACTTTTTCTTGTATCACGGCCATTAGCGTTCGCTCCTTCTCTCTCCTCTTCAACTCATTTTTGTGTCTGAAGAGACAAATCACGCCTTTACACATTAGAATTTCACAAAATTCAATTAATTAGTTGAACATGAAAGACTCGATGAGAAGCAAACTGGCTCAAATGGCCAGACGTTTAGAAGAAATTGATACCACCCTGCAAGATCCGAATGTCACCAGCGACATGAACAAATTCCGTGCTCTCTCCAAAGAAAGAGCTGAAATTGAACCTGTTGTGCTCAAGACAAAAGAATTTGAAACCGCAGAAGAGGATCTGAAAACTGCTGAAGAAATGCTCAAAGATCCGGAAATGGCTGAATTTGCCGCTGAAGAGATCAAAGCAGCCAAAGAAACCTTGGAAAAAGCCGAGCAAGATCTTCAAATTCTTCTTCTGCCGAAAGACCCTAACGATGACAAGAATATCTTCTTAGAAATCCGAGCAGGTACTGGCGGAGACGAATCCGCCTTATTTGCAGGCGACCTCTTCAGAATGTATTCCCGATATGCAGAACGCCAAAAATGGAACATTGAGTTTGTTTCGGCCAGTGAATCCGACCTTGGCGGCTACAAAGAAATCGTTGTTCGAATCATCGGACAAGGTGCCTACTCGAAATTGAAGTTTGAGAGCGGCGGCCATCGCGTTCAGCGCGTGCCGGAAACTGAATCTCAGGGACGAGTTCATACTTCCGCCTGTACGGTTGCCGTACTTCCGGAAGAAGACGAAATCGGTGATGTCGTCATTGACCCCGGTGATATCCGTGTGGACGTTTTCCGTGCTTCCGGCGCAGGCGGTCAGCACATTCAGAAAACAGATAGTGCAGTTCGAATCACCCACATTCCGACCGGTATTGTTGTTGAATGCCAGGACGAACGAAGCCAGCACAAGAATAAAGAAAGAGCCATGGGAGTCTTAGCTGCTCGAATCAAAGCTGCACAAGTTGCCGAACAGCAGTCAAAGGAAGCATCCATGAGAAAATCTTTGATTGGCTCCGGTGACAGAAGTGAAAGAATCCGTACCTACAATTATCCGCAGGGGCGAGTTACCGATCACAGAATCAATTTGACTCTCTATAAACTGGATTCCATTATGGACGGCGACATGGATGAAATCATCGAATCCTTAGGAGCCGAATACCAGGCAGAACAGCTGGCAAATCTCAGCAACGATGCCTAATAAGCCGATGACGCTGGGAGAGTGGTATCAAGCCACGCTCCTCCCCGCATCTGAAAAGAGAGGATTCCTTTGTCATTTTCTAGGCTTGACACAAATCCAGACTTTAACAAGAAAAGATTTAGTTCTCTCCGAAAACGAAATTCACGAGCTCTCCGAAGCGGTCAGACGCCGTTTAGACGGAGAGCCCTTCCCCTATATTGTCGGGACTCAAGAATTCTTTTCTCGTCCCTTCTTCGTCAATCCCTCCGTCCTTATTCCTCGGCCGGATACAGAATGTCTGCTCGAATGGCTGATTGACCATATTCCGAAAAACGCTAAAGCTGCAGACCTGGGAACAGGTTCAGGCTGTATTGCTGTCACTCTTAAACTGGAAAGACCGGACTTAGAGGTAATCGCCACCGACATCTCCGAGAATGCCTTAGCTACAGCTAAAAAGAACGCTGAGAACTTAGGAGCTGAAATTAAGTTTTATCAAGGAGATTGGCTTAAAGCCCTCCCTGCCGGCGAAAGCTTTGATGTTATAGTCAGCAACCCGCCTTATATTGATCGGCACGATGAGCATCTTAAGCAATTAACCTTTGAACCCTTATCTGCACTGACTGATCATGGAAACGGTCTTAGCTGTATTGAAACAATCTATTCACAAGCGTCTGCTCTTCAAGAAAAACCTTCTGTCATAGCCATTGAACACGGCTGGGATCAAGGTTCTGCAGTTAGACAACTGGCTGAAAAAAACAGCTTTGGGGGCGCACAAACTTTACGTGATTACGGCGGCAATGACAGATTTACGGTCTGGACCGAGTAGTCTCGAGCTGTGAAAACAATTTTGAAAGTAAAAAGTCACTCTCGCTAACACTGAGATAACAGAATAATTTGGATTTTTTAAAAAGGAACGAAGTGGTGCCCGTTGACTGATTTGAACAGACGACCTACCGCTTACAAGGCGGTTGCTCTACCACTGAGCTAAACGGGCCACTTGAGAATTAGAGAGAAGAGATACACCACGAAGATTTGTGGTGCCCGTTGACTGATTTGAACAGACGACCTACCGCTTACAAGGCGGTTGCTCTACCACTGAGCTAAACGGGCTCCTCACTAACGAGGTACGCATTGTACACAAAAAATCTATTTTCGTGTTAAACAAAGCAAAAATATACATTTAAAAACATTAAAGGACAGATGAATCTGTCCTCTAACTTTTTAAACCTCTGAAAATACTGGTTTCTTAGGCCGTGTATCTTTTTTCTTTACCCGTTTTCCCGGGAAAAGATCCATTGGCAAACCAAATTGACACTCTCTGCAGACTATCAATTTAACGTTCTCCACCGGGAAGTGGATATGATGAGCCTGGCCGCCGAATCTGGCATCAAAATCAACATACTCATTTCCGATTTCTAAATTTCCGCATGCCTCAGGGCTAATGTTGAAAACGATTTCTTTGTCGTTTTCAAATTTTGCGGGGACGTTGATTTCATCTTTATTGCTCTGAAGATCCACTTGAATCATCGGAGTATAGGAATTATCAACGGCCCATTCGTAATATGCTCTGAGAGCATAGGGAGTAAAAGGAGGAACGTCAGGTTTATTAAAAAACATTTTATTTACGCATTACTCTTTCAGATGGAGTCAAGGCCTCGATAAATGCAGGTCTGGAGAAAACTCTTTCAGCATATTTCTGAACAGGCATAGCGGCAGGAGGAAGCTCAATGCCGTAGTAGCTCAAACGCCAAAGAAGCGGGGCTAAAGCAATGTCAAGCATAGAGAATTCATCGCCGTTGAGATATTTTCTCTTAGCAACGACAGGAGCCAAACCAACCAAGCTGTCTCTAATCTTCTGTCTGGCAGCTTCGCGCTGTTCTTCGGTAGAGTTTCTGTCTTCCAAAGTTTTTACATGCACGAAGATTTCTCTTTCAAGGTTAAAGAGAGTCAGTCTTGCACGTGCTCTTTCAACCGGATCAGGCGGCATCAGCTGCGGATGCGGAAATCTTTCGTCAATGTATTCATTAATGATGTTGGATTCGTATAAAACCAGATCTCTTTCAACCAGAATGGGAACCTCACCATAGGGGTTCATGACATTAATATCTTCAGGCTTGTGGTAAAGATCGATATCACGGATTTCAAAATCCATGCCTTTTTCGAAAAGAACGAAACGGCAACGCTGCGAGAATGGGCAAGTGTTGCCAGAATAAAGAACCATCATGAGGGTATTCCTCTCCTAATTTAATTGAGAATGTACTAAATATCCGAATTTTAAAATATTTGATTAAAAATCCCAAATCTTTGAAATCACCAATTTCGAGTTCAGCCGCTAATTTCTTCAATCTTTTCTTCTAGAATCAGCCTAAATAGTATTAACCGAAAGGTGTATTCATGGCTTCTGTACAGCAACAGGCATCGGGATTCTTCAAAGAGTTCCAGGCCTTTATTTCCAAAGGTAATGTTATTGATTTAGCTGTAGCCGTTATCGTCGGTGCAGCATTTAACAATATTGTTAATTCTTTTGTCAAAGATATTATTAACCCAATTCTTGGCGTCATTATCGGCAAACCGGACTTTTCAAATTTGTTCTGGGTTATGAAAATGCCCGCGGATTATTCCGGCCCAATGACCTACGACGCACTCACTAAGGCCGGCGCTACCGTGTTAGGTTACGGCACATTCTTAACCGCCATTATCAACTTCCTTCTTTTAGCTTTGGTGATCTTCTGCATGCTCAAGTTTTTGTCTTCAATGAGAAAGAAACTCGAAGCTCAAATTAAAGCCGAAGAAGAAAAACCTGCACCTGCTCCGGTTACTCCCGAAGATACGATTTTGCTTCGTGAAATTCTGGCTGAGTTAAAGAAGAACAAGCCGCAGCAATAACACCACATATTTGAAATGGTCGAATGAAAAAAATCTTTCGACCATTTCATCATCAAGAACTCGTCACTCTCGACACAAAAGAATTCAGGTCGTCTCTAGAACCTCCAAACTCCCTTAATGCCCCCTGTAACGGCAAGTCGTGTGTCTCCCGTTTGGGCAGCAACAAAAGCCGCTACTCCAAAGTTTTTAGCTTGGCCCTGAACACCAAACTCAGCGGAAGCAGACCAACGGTTAATTTCTCCCGTTACGATTTTTTGCGAGGCATTAATTCCGGGAATTGAAAGACGCGCTTTATCTTTTGTCTGTCCGACTCTCAGAGAACCTTCAAGGGCGCCATGCACTGAGAGATCAACACCTTTAAATGTTGAAATTTTTTGATTGATATTTAATTCCAGCGGAAGTTCAATAAAAGTCTGAGCTTTCATCTTAAGGCTAAAAGCGCCTCCCCCTCCTATTTGCGTGTTCTCGGTATGCTTCGGATAGTGCCAGACTGTGGGTCGGAAGCTCATGTCTCCCCACTCTTTGAAGCGCACTCCGGCTGCTGCACCTAAGCTCATATAGTTGAATTTTCCTTTCAACTTCAGGTCATCCATCTCCATGGAAGACGGCATCACACCGGAAATGCGATTATTAGCGTGATAGAAACCTGCTTGAGACCCAAGGAACCAATTATCAAATTCTTTTTGCAGAGCAAAATTTAGGGCATAGTTCCATTGCTTATTCTTGGCTTCTATAACCGTACCCGAAGATTTCGAAGATGTTCTGACCGCACTAGCTCCAAAAGCACCCTTCAGGGAATCAGTGAATGCGTACACAGCCCCTGCTCTGACTCCTTCAGAAAAAGCTTTAAATTTATCTTCGCCTAAGTAAGAGTTAATGTGTTTAGAAAATACAACTGATCCGATAATGCCGCCATAGAGTTCAGTCTCTCCGCTGCGGAGGAACTTCTTCTGAATTCCATCCATTTGGCCCTTCAATGCTTCATTAGCATTTAGGAAAGCGGTCGTTTTAGCTCCCGTTAAAGCTGACAATTGCGTACCCTCTGCCAACAAACGATGCGATAGGGGAGCGCTCATATATTTTTCATTATCTGCTCGCGCAAAAAACTGGGCGCCGATATTTGCGGAATTTACATTAAAGTCTTCAAAATCGTTATAGAGAACATTCTGTATTTGAGGATAAAGAAAGTTTTGCTCAACAATATCGATGCGTTCAAACTTCCACCCTTTTGCGTCCTTCTTTAGTCCGAGCAGAACATTTGGATTTGCTGACACAATTTCGCTTCCAATGAACCCTTGATCAATATCAACTGATGAATCCGTGAGATATCCTAAATTAAAAGGATCAAGCACAATAAGCTTACTGCCTTGTTCCAAACCCAGAGACGCTGACCCATTCGCCGTAAAGACCGGCCCCGAAGCTGCAGGATTAAAGAGCAATGCGGAACTCTCGCCAAACACAAGATTTGCACCATTAGACCGAACCGCACCCCTACCCAAGACAATGCTCGATGAACTATCTAATTGCAGCGAAGAATTCACGGCGAGGATGGCATAGTTCTTCAGTCTGAAGTCTTTAACTAGCCCCTCTACGCTTTCTTTTTGAAAGCTCAGTCCCGATGAGCAGGATCCGTAAAGTAAAACAGAATTCTCTTCAACGGATAGCTCGGAGTGATTCAATGACAGCTTGTCGATGATTGCCCAGGAAGTTGCTCCGTCTTTGGCCCCTTTCAAGCTAAAACTGCTGTCTTTTGTAGTCAGCTCTTGAACCTTAAGTATCCCTCCTTCCTGAACTTCCAAAGCAGTTCCGGATAGATCTCGGCTGCCCCATGCCAAATTCAATGAAGAAACCGCCATTAAGCCACGGATTTTTATCTCTCCTGAATTATTGACAGAACTACTTAACAAAGTTCCGTCAAGCAAAACCGTACCGGCATTGTTCAAATCTTTATAGAACTGTGCAGTCGAGTCGTTCTCAATCTTCAGACTACCCGTTTCACTCTGGCTTACATCATCCATGAAGCGGATCGCAGCATTTGACGCGATTCTCATCTCTCCTTGATTCTCGACATCGGAGCCTGACTTCACAGCGACTTGACCGGAAAGCGTAAATAAGGCACCTTCCTTGGTAAGGACTCGGCTGTTTAAGAGAGTCGGTTCATAGTAGTTTCGAGTATGAGAGTATTTAGCTTGTCCATGGATTAATAGGGAAGAGCCGTTTTCCACAATAAGCTTTGAGATGTTCTCGGTTACATCACCTTTTGCGCTGTAAAGGACAACATTACTGTTTTCTAACTGCACATCCCCTTGCGTATCGAGCTTCAAAGCTCCAATCTTAATTTCCTTGTTCTGAAGAAGACTCTCATCTTTAAGATTTAAAGTCACGTGAGAAAGAATCACATTCGGATTGTCAAGAACTCCGAAGTGTTGGTCAAAGGTCACTTCGCTCAACTGCCCTTCCCTCACCGTGACTTCGCCCGCGGCAATAAGCACGGAATCTTTGTAGACCTCCTGTGCGCGCAGTAAATAATCCAACGAAACAGAGGCATCTGTTAAAGTGATCGAATTAAAGGTGCTTCCATTACTGAAGGTGCTTTCCTGAAGACTTGTCAATCCCCAGTCAGAAGCTGAGATCTTGAGAAGATTAGAAGATGTCGTCGTAATGTTTACATCGGTAAAGAGCCATCCGACAACATAACCTTCCGAATTTTTATTAAATTCTCCGGAAGTTTCAAAGAAACCTCCCTTTTGAACATAATCTCCCGTGAAATCTTTTAAAGAGCCGTTGAGGATAATTTTTCCTTCGTCACCGGGCGCAACCTCTATATGGCCGGCACCTTCAAAAATTTTTGCCGCATTGATTGTTAAAGAGCTGTTGACTTTTAAAACTGAGGAACTCTTGGCAAACCGGATGCCTGTACCCACCTTACCAGGAGTTTCAAAAGAAAGCTCTGAGGTGCCCTTTAAAATTAACGAAGAACCGGCAGCAATATCAACCAAAGTATTATTAGCCTCTGACCACTGCTGAGCGTTCAATCCGGCATTAAACGTTGCCTCCGAAGACAGATTAACCTGCAGCATTGCCGCTGTCTCACCCTTTGATGCCAAAGAAAGAGAAACATCTTCCAGGAATTTCGTTTTTCCGTTGACTTGAAGCAGATTGATGCCGGTAGTGTTCTCACCTCTGTTCAACCCGAATAAATTCAGTTTCAATGTTACGGAGGAATCGGATAACGCCAGAACAGGTAGGCGCTGAGAGTTGAATTCATAGCCGAAATTCACCGAGGCACCGGGCTTGAGAATGTCAAAGTCCGGCGCTGTCAAATCTGCAAAGAATTCCGTGAGTACGGCGCTGTCAGATACAATTTTTGCCTCAGAAGCAAATTGTTCTACTAATTCGTCATCTGAGATCTGAGCGAATCCGTTTTGTTTCCAGATCTCCAACCAGTTTTCCGAAGATTGCTCTTGAGCACCAACGGAAGATAAACACATCGCGGCATTAAAAACCGCCAAAACAAGGCACGACTTCGCCCTGCCTTTCAAAATGGAAGGCATAAATTTCCTTTATGTTAAGAGCCCTGTCGCGCTGATAGATTCCGCTATACCGGATTGTCTATATTGACGAAAGAAACTTCGAGTTCAGGAAACTGCTGTTTGAGCCATTCCGAAAGAGCTCGTATGCCTAATGTTTCGCTGGCATGATGCCCAACAGAAAAGTAAGGAGTATCCAATTCACGGGACTCCAGCACCGTTCTCTCGCTAATTTCTCCGCTTATGTAAGCTTGAGCTCCTGCTTCATATGCGGTTTCCAGGTAGTCTTGGGCGGCTCCGGTTGACCAAGCAACAGTCGATAAAATTTTGTCGGAGTCTAAAAATATGGAGAGGGGTGGTCTATTGAGGTTAGTACTGATGAGATTAGCCAATTCCGACACGGTCATGGGTTTTGGCAATGTTCCTATGTTCAAACATGGATAATCTTCAAGGGGCCGTCCATCCTGAATTCCGAGCAATTTTCCGAAAAGATAATTGTTGCCGATCACGGGGTTAATATCCAGCGGAAGATGGTAAGCCAAGAGGTTAATATTTTTTGTAAGGAGCCTTGAAAGTCGTTTCTTTTTGATTCCGGTGATGCACGGACTTTCATTCTTCCAGAAGTAGCCATGATGAACAATAATTGTCTGGGCACCAATTTCTATCGCCTTATCAATGAGTTCTAAAGAAGCCGTAACCCCGCAAAGAACTTTTGTTGTATCTTTACAACCCTCAACTTGAAGGCCGTTTGGAGCGTAATCCTTGATTTTTTTAATGTCTAGAAACTCATTTAGTGTTTTTTCAATCACGGCAGTTTTCATAAAATAATCCCTCATTGGAGAAGAAAGAAATTGGAATTTCTTAATAGTACTGACCTGCACAGCAATCGATATTTTTTGCTGCCTGAACGCAAGTCTGACGTTATGACGCTGATTGGATATATGAAAAAAGGCAACATCTCTGCTGCCTCTTTCGTTTACTAAGCCAGTTAAGGCATTACGATTCCGCTTCCGGACGGTGGAGTAAATCCAGGCTGACCGGGAACTACAAGCTTGCTGGCTTCTTGTCTGCGCAGTTCTTGAAGTTTCTGGATTGTTTCCTGCACACCTGCCTTAGCAGCTTCTTTGTACTTAGCAACTGCATCCGCAAGGTTATCAGCCTTGATTTCGAAGGAAATCGGGAGAGGTCCCATCTGGGTCATGATCTGAGCTTCACCTGTATAAATTACAGGTCTTCTGTCATCGAATTCACCACTGACGTGAATAGGAATCAAAGCACGAATCACGCCAATTTTACGGTCCGTGTAGATCTCTTCTCTATAGAGCTCTTCAGGATTCATCTGAGCATCTTCAGCCTGTTCTGGCTTTTCTTGTTGAACTGGTTCGGACATAAACACTCCTCAAATAATTTTCTTATATTTTGCCCCGTTCGCAAACAACAATGCAGTACCTCTTCCCTAAAAAGAGACTGTTGACCCATTAATTGAGACTGTCGGCGGACTAGCGAAAAATTAACGATAGACCATTACAGGAATTTTGGAATGAGTTAAGACTTTCTGAGTCTCACTGCCAAGCAGTACAGCGGCTAAACCTTGACGACCGTGAGAGGCCATAAAGATCAGATCACAGCCATATTCAGTGGCGGCATCGATAATTGCTTCCGCAGGTGAAAAAGATTTAAAGGCCACCACTTCACAGGGAACTTCTTTCTTCTCAACCAGTTCTCTAGCCCCTTCAAGTCTTTCCTGAGCCAATTCTCTGACTCGAGAGTCATATTGATCAATACTTTCAGGTCTGTATTCTGAAAGATTAGAGTAACTGTAAGGCTCAATCACTGTTGCAATAACAACAGAAGAACCAAGGGCTTTGGCAAAATTGACACCGGCTTCGAGGGCTTTATCTGATAATTCTGAACCGTCTGTGGGAATTAAAATCTTTGAATACATATTTTTCCTGTTCTCTACCGATTAGCTCGTTAATCTTTAATATTACTCGCAGCCACACATTCTATGAAATATTTTTTTGCAAATCACAAATTTTGCAAAAACTTCCATCGCAAAAATTAAGAATTCCAGCTCTAAATCCGAATAGTTTTATTGCCTGCCGCAACATTTCTGAGGGCTAGGGCTGATGCGGCTAAACCTACTGATGCCGTCACAACCATGCCGGATCCGTAGCCTGCACATGAAAGTCCGCCCATAGTTTGAAGCTCGCATTGCTCATTGGGCTGAAGAACCTCTTCGTCGGAAAATACAGCCGGCACCTTGAATTTCGTGACTTTTCCGGAAACATTTTTCCTAGGAAAGCCATACTCCTTTCTAAGACGAGCCCTGACGCGGGATAAGAGCGGATCTCCCTTTGTCAAAGCCAGGTCATCGATTTTAATTCGCAGAGGATCCTTGCGTCCTCCGGCCGCTCCGCAAGTAATAATCGTCTGACCGCGTTTGAGAGCAGTATTGATCATCGCTGCTTTTGCCCTGACATTATCGATGCAGTCGATGACGATGCCGTCCTTCGGGAGCATTTCATCGACGTTATCCGGCTCAATAAAATCTTCAATGCATTCAACCTTACAAGCAGGGTTGATCAGGGCTATTCTCTCGGCCAACGCTTGAACTTTGGGCTTTCCGTAATTTCCGTCGAGGGCCTGGATCTGCCGGTTCGTGTTGCTTTCAGCCACGTTGTCTAAATCAATCAAAGTAATGTGGCCTACTTCTGTTCGAGCCAAAGACTCCGCTACCCACGATCCCACTCCTCCGAGACCAACAACAATAAAGTGAGACTCGTTAATGTTTTTTTGACCGACAGGCGTGTATAAACGTCCGACTCCCGAGAATCTTCTTTTTAGATCAGCTTGTTCTAAGTTTTTCGACAATTCAATACCTTTTAGTTATTTATTTTCAATGACAATTTGCCGTTACACTATTGGCTTGACCACCGCATAATAGTCTTAATGGCTGGCTTCAGTTAATGTTATACGGATTTTTGTAGTCAAAGATTTTTACAACAATTAGAATAAGTACAGCCGATACAGAGGAGGATATCTATGAAAATTTTAGTTCCTATTGATGGGAGTGAATTCAGCAAGAATTCAATTGACTTCGTAACTTCGCGTGCAACTCTTTTGGGTCACAACCCAACCGTCGAACTTCTCAGCGTCCAAGCAGCAGTACCATCACGTGCATCTAACTTAGTTGGTTCCGGTGCATTGAAGACCTACTATGACGAAGAAGCTCAAATCGTTTTAGAACCCGCTGTCCAAGCTTTAAAGAAAGCTAATGTCAATGCACAGTCCCGATTCGCCGTAGGTGAAGCCGCTCCGACCATTGCTCAAGTTGCTGAAGATACTGAAGCTGACTTGATTATTATGGGCTCTCATGGCAGATCTGCTCTGAAGGGCTTATTACTCGGCTCCGTTACTAATGCGGTTCTGGCACTGAGCAACAAACCTGTTCTTATCTTAAGAAATAAACCTGCCCCTGCAAATGACTCACTGAAAGTCGGCGTAGCCATTGACGGCTCTAAATATGGAGAAGCTGCGGTTCAATATATTTTGAAGAATCATGATCTCTTCGGCGATAACGCAGAATTCCATTTGATCAACGTCGTCAGCGATTACTCCGGCGTAGTAATGCCGGATATGGCCGGAATGGCACTTCCGACATTAAATGAGTCCGAAGTACGTTCTATGCAGAAAGAAGCATTCGAAGAAGCTGTCGGTCCAATCCGCGCAGGCTTCGACAAAGCCGGTTATGCAACTAAAGAAATTTGCCTTGTCGGAAATCCCGGCGATGAAATTGCCGCCTATGCTAAGAAAGAAGGTTTGGATCTAATCGTTATGGGAACCCGCGGCTACGGTGCATTTAAAGCAGCCGTCCTCGGATCCACAGCAACTCGTATCGCAGCTATCAGCGAAACACCTTTGTTAGTTATTCAGGCTTAATCACAGCCAGCTCTTATGAGGACTTAATATGCTTAAAGTTATCAAACTCGTTGTAATTATGGGTTTGATGCATTGTGGCTTTACGTCCTCAAGAGTGATATCTACTCTCTACGCGCTCGATCATCAAGAATCTGCTTGGGTGGTCGGCGCGATTCTTTCTGCCTATTCTCTCATCCCCGCACTTATTGCCATTCATGTCGGCAAATGGATTGATAAGGTCGGCGTCAAGCTTCCCTTCGGGATAGCTGCATCAATGGTGGGCAGTGCTTCACTAGTTCCGGTCTTTCTGCCTTACGAAAGTTTCGGGATCTGGCCGGTTTTCATCACTTGTTTATTGGCGGGAACAGGTTTTCTCTTTGCCTTAATCAGCGGACAGGGTCTCATTGGAGTTCTTTCAACCAATAAGACCAGAGCAACGGCTTTCACTTATCAATCAATTGCCTTTTCTTTGTCAGGATCGGCAGGTCCCGTTATGGCGGGGTACTTCATTGATTTGGGAAGTTTCAGCTACGCTTATCTTGCTGCCTTCAGCTTTGCAATAGTTGGGGGCCTGGCCTTCTTTTTGCTTAGTTCAAATTTTCCAAAGAATATCAGCAATATTTCTAAACTAAAGCGGACTGAAAAGCACAGCGCTCTTGAACTCTTCGCTCTCAAACCTGTTCGTAATGTTCTCATTGCCTCGGCCTTTGTTTCGATGGCTTGGGATCTTCAAGCGTTCATGATTCCGGTGTACGGTACGGAAATTGGGCTAGATGCCGTGCAAATCGGCTGGCTGCTGAGTGCCTTTTCCATTTCTACTTTTGCCGTCAGGACAGTCATGCCGATTATTTCCAAGGCATTCGAAGAGTGGAAGATCATTATTTTTGTACTGGCCAGCAGCGGGCTTATTTTCTTGGTATTTCCGTTCATTCATTCTCTTCCGCTTCTATTTGTCTTTGTTTCCGTACTCGGTATGTCTCTGGGATCCTCTCAGCCTAATGTCCTTTCCTTACTTCACACGGTGACGCCGGAAGGAAGAATTGGAGAAGCAATCGGCATCAGAACGATGCTGATGAATTCAAGTCACTGTGTATTCCCGCTATTATTCGGCGCCGGAGGAAGTTTAGTCGGCGCAGCAGCAGCTTTCTGGTCTTTAGGAGGTACCTTACTAGCCGGAGCGGGTTACTTGAAAGCTTCCAATAAAAATATCTCATCCCCGACTTCCTTGTGATTAAAAGCCGAGATCCGGCCTTATATCCCTTCTTGAAGGACGGCGTTTTACGAGCCGAAATGATAAAAAAGTATTTTGTCTTTTCAAAATTGCAACTAAGAGTGTAACAATATCGTGCTGAATTTTTACATTCAGCTTATTATTGATTGATCTTGTCAAAATAACTTTTATATATCCTTAATAATTAAGGGGTTATGAATGAGTAGCTAACAAAATGTTAAAAATAGTACTTTCATTTAAGGGGTTTTCTTAATACGATATAGTACTTTACTCATGGTTATTTTTCATTCACCCCTGTAAAATAGCAGTATGAAGTAAACCCACCTTTTGTTACTTCTAATATTTCTCTAACCGTAACAAAAGTTTTTTATATTTTTTATAGAAGGAAGAGTTTTGTAGTTGTAGGAGGGTGTTTTGTTAAATCAAGAAATTTCAGTATTAATTGCCGAGTCTGATTTAGAGACACAGCGCTTGTACCGCCAACGTTTGATTCATGATCCCACAATCAAACTAGTTGGTATTTGCTCAAGCATGTCCTCAGCCAATCTATTGTTGAGTCAGACCTCCTGCGATTTGTTGATCACGGAAATCGATCTCCCCGACGGAAACGGTGCCGATTTGATATCTTTGGCTTTAACTGATTACGGCGTGAGAAATTGTGTTGTCATCAGCGCAAAAAACACCCCAACTGACATTAAAGCCGCTATAGACAACGGCGCTACAGGCTACATTCTAAAAGGCGAACCTGAAGCAATTGATATTGCCGCATGCGTCCGTGTCGTGGCATCCGGAGGAAGCCCGATTAGTCCTCCCGTCGCACGAGTTGTCCTAGACTCCATTCAGGCAAAAAAAGGCAGAGAAAACCGGAAAAAAGATGGCGCCCGCGTAGTCGCTTCTCCCAACAATCCTCTCTCTCCGCGAGAATCTCAGATTCTCGAACTGCTTGCCAAAGGTATGAGTTTCTCTGAAATCAGCAAAACATTGCAAATTTCGTGTCATACGGTCACGGCACACATTAAAAAGATTTATCGTAAACTTCAGGTGCACTCCCGCGGAGAGGCTGTTTACGAAGCCTCCCAGCTGGGCATCTTAGAGAAATAATTCTTAACTAAGCGGCGAACCAATCGCCGCTTTTTCCTCCGTGCTTTTCTAAGAGGCGGATGTCGAACATGACCATACCTCTGTCCACGGCTTTCAGCATATCGTAAATAGTAAGCAAGCCTACCTGAACGGCGGTGAGCGCTTCCATTTCAACTCCTGTTTTGCCCCAAGTTTCACATGTCACGACGCAGCGAATTTTTGACTCTTTCTCAAAAATTTCAAAATCCACATTTACATGGGTCAACGAAATCGGGTGACAAAGCGGAATTAAATCCGGAGTCTTTTTGGATCCCATGATTGCAGCGATTCGTGCTACGGCAAGCACATCGCCCTTTTTGGAAGTCCCTTCCTGGACTTTCTTCAATGTTTCCGGCTGCATGCGGATCCAGCCTTCTGCGATACCTATTCTTCTGGTAATGCCTTTCTCTCCGACATCAACCATGTGGGCCTCACCCGATTGGTTAAAATGAGTTAGTTCTGCCATTAGAAATCCTATATTTGGTTACAACTTAAGTTATTTCTCTCAAAAAGAGATAAGCTTTTGCTTTTAAAGTTAACTTTGTAGATCCTATAACATCTGTGCGAAAGAGTGTATGAACCTTAAACCGTTATGCTGTCTAGTTGTTTCGGTGTTTACAGCGCTGACGCCGATTTCTGCAGCTTACAGCCAATCTTATAATCTTCCGGATTTAGGTGCGGCCGGCGGTTCTACTTTGTCTCCTCTGGAAGAAAGACAAATTGGCGAACACATTATGGGAGAGGTCAGAAGCGATCCGACTTATCTTCCCGATCCGGAAACCTCAGAATATCTGAACAAAATCGGTTATCGATTAGTTTCTGCAGGCCCGGCTAACGGCTATTCCTACAATTTCTTTGCCGTCCGCGATCCCTCGATCAACGCTTTTGCTTTACCGGGAGGATTTATCGCCATCCACACAGGGCTTGTTACGGCAGCTCGTTCGGAAAGCGAACTCGCCTCGGTAATGGGACACGAAATTGCTCACGTCCAGCAGCGCCATATTGCACGTATGCTGGAAGGACAAAAAAATAATCTGGCATGGACTCTCGGATCTTTGCTTGTCGCTATTCTGGCAGCAAGAGCAGGCAGCGGTGATGGGGCGGCCGCCGCAGTTGTCGGCACACAAGCCGCAATGGCACAGAACTACTTAAGTTTTTCCCGCAACGCTGAAAGAGAAGCTGACCGTGTAGGCTACGCTTCCCTTGTGCGCGCCGGATTCGATCCTAAGGGCATGGAGCAGTTCTTCGACCGTTTAGACTTTAATAATCGTGTGTACGAAGGTGCGCATGCTGCCCCCGCTTATCTGCGCACTCACCCGATGACAGTTGAAAGAATGAGTGAGGCTCAAAATCGCTCCCGTCTTTCAAAGAAAGTAAACTACAAAGACTCTCTTGACTTCTTTTTGATTCAGGCACGCCTTCGTGTGCTCGAATCAAACAGATTCCAAGGCTGGGATGACGCCCTGCAGTACTTCCGAAACGACTTAAAGACAGCCAAAGGCTATCAAGCAGTTGCCGATCACTACGGATGCGCGGTTGCACTCCAGAGAATGAAGAAATATTCCGAAGCTCTGACAGAGATTGAAACCGCTAGGAAGATGGCCGGCCAAAATTCAAACATAATCAGCAAACTCCATTCCGAGTTAGTTTTCCTTTCTTCACCAAGTCAGCAAAGCCGCGGCATTCAGCTTGCAAAACAGAATTACGACCGCAATCCTTTATCTCAGTTAGCGCTTCTGAACTATGCAGAACTCTTATACAAAGGAAAACAATACAACGAGGTCATTAAGCTAATGCGAAAACAGCATGCTCTTAATTCTAGGACTCCGGCGTATCAGTCGATTTTAGGAAGAACTTACGAGGCACTTGGAAAGAAAAGCCTGAGTCACCAAGCAATTGGAGAAATGTATGCGCTTAACGGCCAGAAAGTCGCGGCTATTCAGCAATTTCAAATTGCTCAGCGAAGCAACGACGGTGATTTCTACACGATGAGTGAAATCGATGCAAGGCTAAGAGAATTAAGAAAGCAGGTTGAAGACGACAAAAAGTATGAAAATTGAGGTCGTTTGAACCTTTTGATTAATGAGAAAATATCACGGTTTTAAATTTAGAGAAATAAAGTGGCAGAAACAGAAAATCAATCCAAACCAATTGAAACGGATGCAGTCATCATCGGAGCCGGCCCTGTAGGCCTATTCCAAGTTTTTGAACTCGGTCTTCTGGAAATGAAGGCCCACGTCATCGACTCTTTACCGAGACCGGGAGGTCAATGTGTGGAACTGTACCCGGACAAGCCTATTTATGACATTCCGGCCGTTCCAGTCTGCTCTGCACAAGAACTTACAGACAACCTTCTTAAACAAATCGAGCCCTTTAATCCGACTTTCCACTACGGAGAAGAAGCCCAGGAACTCAAGAAGCTCGAAGATGGCCGTCTTTACGTTAGAACCTCTAAGGGAACGGAATTTCTTGCCCGCGCAGTATTCATCGCCGCAGGTGTAGGTTCTTTCCAAGCAAGAACACTTAAAGTACCGCACATCGACAAATTCGAAGGCACGCAGCTGCACTATAAAGTTAAAAATCCTTCCATGTTCGAAGGCAAGAATATTGTTATCTGCGGAGGCGGTGACTCCGCATTAGACTGGTGCTTAAACCTTGTTGGCAAAGCAGAAAGCGTTGTCCTTATTCACAGAAGAGACGGCTTCAGAGCAGCCCCTGCTTCCGTAACTAAGATGAAAGAACTCTGCGACCAGTGGGAAATGCAGTTTGAAGTAGGTCAAGTCACTGGCTTTACAGAAGAAAACGGCGTTATGACAGAGGTCAGAGTTACCGGCGCAGACGGCGTTACACGACGCATGCCGATGGATCATCTGCTGGTATTTTTCGGTCTTCAACCGAAACTCGGCCCAATCGCCGAATGGGGCCTTAAGCTCGAACGCAAACAGATTGCGGTTGATACTGCAAGATTTGAAACCAACATTCCGGGTGTTTTCGCCGTGGGCGATATCAACATCTATCCGGGCAAGAAGAAACTTATTTTGTCCGGCTTCCATGAATGTGCTCTTGCTGCTTTTGCGGCAGCTGACTACGTTTTCCCGGAAAAACGTGTTCTCCTGCAGTACACCACAACAAGTCCGAAGCTTCACAAAGTTTTAGGCGTTGAAACACCTCACTTTGATTAAGAAACGAAAAAAGCGGCCTCGGCCGCTTTTTTCAATTTTGAAGATTAGTCGTTAGAAACCTTGATGGAAGGCATCTTAGCTGAGTAATCTTTATTTCTTTCAGAAACGAGAACGCCGACCTTTCTAGCGATTTCTTTGTAAACCTGAGCGACCTTGCTGTCAGGAGCAGCTTCAACAATCGGTTCGCCCTTGTCCATGCTGAGGCGGATATTGATGTCCAAAGGAATTTCGCCCAAAAGTTTGACGCCGTATTGCTCGGCCATCTTCTTAGCTCCGCCCTCACCGAAGATATGTTCTTCATGTCCGCACTTGCTGCAGATATGAGTTGCCATATTTTCAATAATACCGAGAATTGGAACATTGACCTTTTCAAACATGACCAAACCCTTCTTGGCATCCATTAAAGCAATGTCCTGAGGAGTTGTGACCACGATAGCGCCGGTCAAAGGCACTTCCTGAGAAAGAGAAAGCTGAATATCGCCTGTTCCCGGCGGCATATCTACAATCAAATAGTCCAGATCGTGCCAGTTTGTCTGCTTAATCAACTGTTGAAGAGCTGAAACAGCAAGAGGACCTCTCCAAATCATCGGTTCGTCCGGATCAATGAGCACCCCGATAGAAGCTACCTGCAAGCCATGACCGTCTAACGGTTCAAGAGTCTTGCCGTCTTTTGTAACTGCACCGCCTTTAAGACCAAGCATAGTCGGCTGGCTAGGACCATAGATATCAGCATCCAACAAACCGACTTTTGCGCCTTCTGCCTGAAGAGCCAACGCTAAGTTAGCTGCAACGGTACTTTTGCCCACACCGCCTTTGCCGGAAGAGACGGCGATAACGTTTCTGACATTATCAAATACCTTCACGCCTCTCTGAACTTGGTGAGCGATGATGTTCTGTCTAACTTCAACATCAGCCTCAATATGATTCACAGCCAATTTTGCTTCGACAAGATTCTTGACAACAGGAATTTGTGTTTTTGCGGGATAGTCGAGGTCGATTAAAATTTTTAACTTATTATCGACATCTTCAATTTTCTTAACTGACTTAGAAGTCACCAAATCTTTTCCGGTGTTCGGATCAACTACTTCCTTCAAAAGATGGCGAACTTTTTGTTCAATTTTTTCGTCCATGTAGAACTCCAGTTATTAGTTCTGAAAAATATCCGTTAAGTTTAACTCACGACCGAAGAGATACCCTAATCGATTGTTTCAAAACGGATCAAAAAAGTTGCGAAATATTGTATGAAACTCAAGGCTTCAAAAGAAAATGAAGCCGCAAGAATAAGACTGGACAGCAATGCTCAAAAAGAGATTTTCTCAATGATTATGCAGATGGCTGAATTTTCTGATGGTCAGTTGACCGTAGAAAGAAGAAGCTCTGCCAGAAAGAGTAAAATTACGAGTTTCACGTTAACTAAATCTTTAGCAGAACTTTAAACATGAGTAAACGCACCATATTCCTGACTACCGCTCTTCCATATGCGAACGGTAATTTTCACATGGGCCACATTGTTGAGTACATTCAAGCTGACATTTGGGTCCGTCATCAACGCATGGGTGACAACACTGTCCACTTTGTAGGTGCTGATGATGCACATGGTGCGCCAATCATGATTTCTGCCCAAAAATTAGGCATCTCTCCTGAAGCTTTTGTTAAGAAAATTTCCGAAGGACGCAAACAGTACCTGGACGGTTTTTACATCAAGTTTGATCACTGGCACTCCACAGACAGTAAAGAGAATACCGAACTTTCTTGTGAAATTTATCATCGCCTTAAAGACGCCGGTCTGATTTATACAAAGGATATTGAACAGTTCTACGATCCGGAAAAGAAGATGTTCTTGGCTGACCGCTTCATTAAAGGCAAATGTCCTAAGTGCGGTGCTGAAGATCAATACGGTGATTCTTGCGAAGTATGCGGAGCAGTCTATGCCCCGACCGAACTCATTGAACCGTATTCCGCTCTTTCCGGAGCTAAACCTGAATTAAGAAAGAGTACTCACTACTTCTTTAAACTCTCCGATCCAAAATGCGTAGAGTTTCTGAGAGACTGGACAAAAGGGGTTGCTCCTGACGGATCATTGAGACTGCAGCCTCAGATTATTGCCAAGACTGAAGAATGGCTTGGAAAAGACGGCGATCTCTCTGATTGGGATATCAGCCGCGATGCTCCGTATTTCGGTATCGAAATTCCTGATGCACCGGGCAAATATTTCTATGTATGGCTCGACGCACCTATCGGCTACCTTGCAAGCTTAAAGGCCTATTGCGAATTAAAAGGAATTAACTTCCAAGCCTTGTTGGAAACTTCTACAACCGAGCAGATTCACATTATCGGCAAAGACATCGCCTACTTCCATACTCTCTTCTGGCCGGCAATGCTCCAATTTTCCGGCAAGCCCTTCAAGACCCCGGATCATGTTTGGTGCCACGGGTTCTTAACCGTTTACAACAGAAAGATGAGTAAGAGCCGCGGAACGGGCCTTGATCCTATCGCCTACCTGAATTTGGGCATGGATCCGGAATGGCTCCGTTACTATCTGGCTTATAAGCTCAACTCTAAGGTGGAAGATATCGATTTCAATCCTGAAGACTTCATCCAAAGAGCCAATACCGACTTGGTCGGCAAGTATGTAAACATTGCCAGCCGCTCCGCCGGTTTTATCCTCAAGAGATTCGACGGCAAAGTCGATGCTGATGCGATTACTGACAGCGACCTCGTCAGCGACGTGAAGTCCTTCTCGAACGCCATTAGAGACTTCTACGAAGCCAGGGAATATAACAAGGCCATGAGAAAAGTCATGGAGCTTGCTGATAAAGTCAATGAATACGTTGACAGTCAAAAGCCGTGGGAATTAGCAAAGAGCGAAGAGAACCGCGCTAAGCTTCATGCCGTATGCTCTATCGTCTTGGAAGCTTTCCGTCTTCTGACCTTGTATTTGAAACCTGTCCTTCCGAGAACAGCATCTCAGGTTGAAGACTTCCTCGGCTGCTGCGACCTGAACTGGGAAACCGTTCAAAATTCATTAAATGCAGAAACTCAAATCAAGCCATTCAAGCATTTGATGACGCGTGCGACACCCGACCAGCTCACACAATTATTTGAACTCAGCAACCCTGCTAACAAAGCAAAAGCTGAAGAAAAAGCTAAAGAGGCAGTCTCCGATGAAAACAAAGATGAATTCGTCTTTGAACCTCTACAGCCGAATATCACCTTTGACGATTTCGCTAAATTAGATTTGCGTGTCGCAAAAATCGTCAACTGCACTAAAGTTGAAAAGAGCAAGAAACTCCTTCAGCTAACAGTGGATGTAGGGGAAGGAAAAACAAGAAACATTTTCTCCGGTATTGCCAATTTCTATAAGCCGGAAGACTTGATCGGTAAATTGACAGTCATTGTTGCGAACCTTGAACCTCGCAAAATGATGGGCCAGTTTTCTGAAGGAATGCTTCTTTCTGCTTCTGACGGCAGTGAGAAGACCACCGGCTTGTATCTGTTAAACCCTGATTGCGGTGCTAAACCGGGTATGCGTTTGCACTAGTAAAATTACCTAATTGACTCTAACTTTCGGTCAAAAACCTGTTATTTCTACCGAAAGTTAGAGTTTTTCTATTTTTGAGGGATACACTCTCAAAACTTCAATCTTCACTTGCCAACGAAATTTAGAAATGACTGCACGTCAGCATATTGTGGATGCTTTGCATCGCTTTCCGCTAGCAACTTTCCACCCTGCCTCTTTTAATATTCTTAAAGATTATTCCGTTAACAAATTTACCAGTGACCTATCTGCAGGTCTGACGGTAGGTGTGGTTGCGCTTCCGCTTGCCATGGCTTTTGCCATTGCCTCAGGCATGACTCCTGAAGCGGGTATTTATACGGCCATTGTGGCAGGATTCTTAATTTCCTTGCTCGGCGGCTGCAAAGTCCAGATCGGAGGTCCGGCAGGTGCCTTCATCGTTATTGTCTACGGCATCATTGCTCAGTTCGGCGTAGGCGGTCTTTTAGCGGCAACTTTTATCTCCGGCATCTTCCTCTTTATTATGGGACTGCTGAAGATAGGAAGTTTTATTCGTTTTATTCCCGTATCCATTGTTATCGGCTTTACCAACGGTATTGCGGTTCTTATCGGCTTATCACAGGTCAAGGATTTTCTCGGCCTTGATATCGCTAAAATGCCTGCTGACTTTTTCAGTCAAATCTCCACTTTATACGGAGCAATTTCAACCGTTAATCCATATGCTGTCGGCATCGGTCTTCTTTCTTTAATTATTGTTTTCCTTTGGCCGAGAAGCTGGACCCAGGGAGGTGCCCCTTGGAAACGCTGGATGGCAAGAATCCCCAGCACCGTCATTGTGCTAATCATCATGACTTCTGCAGTGACATTCATGGACCTTCCCGTGGAGACTATCGGTTCCAAGTTCGGAGGCATTCCTCAGGGTCTTCCCAAACTCCAATTGCCTGAAGTCTCTTGGACCTCCTTTAATCAGCTTATCGGACCTGCTTTGACACTGGCACTGCTCGGCGCCATTGAATCCCTTCTCTGTGCCCGCGTAGCAGATGCTATGACAGATGATCGTCATGATCCTAATCAAGAATTAATGGGACAAGGCATTGCAAACTGCATCGTGCCGTTTATCGGCGGTTTGCCTTCTACCGGCACAATTGCTCGTACCGTTACCAACATTAAGAGCGGTGCGGTCTCTCCCGTCGCCGGCATGGTTCACAGTATCACCTTGCTGATTATTGTTCTTGTTGCCGCTCCGTTGGCTTCTAACGTACCTTTAGCCTGCTTATCTGCCATCCTTCTCTTCATGGCCTTTAACATGGGAAATTGGCACGAGTTTATCCGACTCAGACAATTCACTATGTCCTACAAGGCAACGCTTTTGGCAACCTTCTTCCTGACAGTCATCTTCGATTTGACCGTCGCTGTAGAAGTTGGCTTGATGACTGCCGCCGTGTTCTTCCTTTACAGAATGAACACCCTGACACGCGTGCTTCCTCTGCATCTGCCGTTTAATGCCTCTTACGGCATTGAAGCTTGGGTTATGGAAGGCGCCTTGTTCTTCGGCTCAGTTTCAAAACTGGAAATCGTGACGGATCCGAAGCACATCATTGATCCTCATTCTCCGGATGTCATTATCTTCAATTTCACGGATCTTCTCTCTATTGACAATAGTGCTCTTGACATCATTGAGAAATTCCAGAAGAACCTTTTAGCTCACGGAAAGATTTTGGTTATTGCCGGCGCAAACGGCCATCCTCTTAAACAGATGGAACGTCTTGGCATGACCAAGACACTAGGCAAGTATCTTGTCGGAGACATGGACGAAGCTATCAAGGTCGGCGAAGAGTTCTTAGAAGAAAAGAGACTCCAGAAGGAAAAGAAAGCCGCGCACGAAGATATCCGCATCGTTGAAAAGTAGGCTGAGTTCTTAATCCTTCTTCGTAAAAATCCCGCAGAGTTTTGTTCTGCGGGATTTTTTAATTCCAAAAGGAAACTGCTGAGATTCCGAACTACGGAGACTCAGCAGTTTTTCAAAAGTCTCTAGAGACGACTAGTCAAGGTACTTTGGTTTGTACATGTAGTCTTCCAAAGCAGCCGTCAAATCAGCAGGTTTTTCGATCTGGGCGATGCCGCTTTCTAAGCAATATTCAGCAACTCTCTGTGCGATATGACGAGATACTGAACGAACTTCCGTCAAAGACGGGAAGAGGCTTCCATTAGCCAAATCTTCTTCTGTCACAGTTTCAGTCAATGCACGAGCTGCGGCCAAGAACACGCCGTCAGGAATCAAACTCGCTTTAGTGTACAAAGCTCCTAAACCGATGCCTGGGAATACGTAGCTGTTGTTGCCTTGACGAGGAACAAAAGTCTTGCCGTTTAATTCAACCGGAGGGAAGGGGCTGCCGCAAGCAAAGAGACAACGGCCTTCTGTATAGGTATAAGCCTCGCGTGCCGTGCACTCTGCTTTGGATGTCGGGTTAGACAGAGCAAAGATGATAGGACGTTCATTCAGTCTTGCCATTGCGCCTAATACATATGCGTTGAAGGCACCGGACTGAGCTGCCAAACCTACGATAGCTGTCGGCTTAACGGTTTCAATTGCATCCAAGAAAGTTGTGCAAGGTTCCACATCCTTAGCATAAAGTGCCTTGTCATGAGACAAGTTGTCTCTTGAAGAAACAACGAGGCCCTTAGAATCAAAGAGGAAGATTCTGTCTCTTGCCTGCTGTTCCGTCAAACCTTCGGCAATCATTGCCTGAACAAGTAAATTAGAGCAACCGAGAGCGGCTTCACCGGCGCCCAAGAACAAAATCTTTTCGTCGCAAACTTTTGTGCCTTTGGCTTTTGTTGCAGACATGAATCCGGAGACAGTCACGGAAGCTGTGCCTTGGATATCATCATTAAAGCAAGTAACCTTGTCTCTCCAAAGTTCAAGCAGTTTAAATGCGTGGCGGTTAGCAAAGTCTTCGAACTGAATTAATACGCCGGGCCAACGTTTGCGGACAGCTAAAATAAACTCTTCTAGAAGTTCGTAGTATGCCTCTCCGTCAACTCTGGGATGCTGCAGGCCAAGATACAGAGGATCTTTGAGCAATGCAGGATTGTTTGTGCCAACGTCAATGCAAACGGGCAGAGAACGTTCCGGATGGATGCCGGCACAGGCTGTGTAGAGGGAAAGCTTTCCTTTTGGAATACCCATACCGCCGGTACCCAGATCTCCGAGACCTAAAATTCTTTCACCGTCAGTAACGACAATAATGTCAACATTTTCCTGCGGACAATTGCTGACAAGTTCAGCAACTTGTCCTTTATCTTCGATGGAAACATATAGACCGTCCGTATTACGGAAAATATGGTCATAGTCCATACAGGCTTTGCCCACTGTCGGGGTGTAGACGATTGGCATTAATTCTTCGATGTGATTGATTAACACATAGAAGTAAAGCGTACGATTTCTATGGCGTAAAGAATCGAGGAGTTCGTATTTGACCAAGTTGTCATCCGTCTCCCTCACTCTTTCCATAAATCTTTTGGCTTGAAGCTCGATTGTCAAAATTCTGGGCGGTAAAAGACCGCGGAGTTTTAATTTTTCCCTAGCTTCTTTACTGAAGGCGGTTCCTTCATTAACGTAAGGATTTCTTAAAACATTGACTCCTTCTAAGGGCTGAGCCATAACAAATTTCTCCAAAAAGAAAAAAATAGATTCGGGCGGAGACGAGCCCCGCCCTTTTATACTCTCGTTCAGTTAGAGTTTATCCCTTTAACCTTAAGATAAACGCTCATAAGGCAACAATTTGTTTGTTGTTAGCCAAACAGCACTTGTTTTCCTTCTTTCTGAAGTTGTTTAACCTCAGGAATTCTAAGTCTCAAAGCCGTGTAAATCGGAAGATCCTTCAAGCACTTAGCGGTAAAGAAAGCTACTGCACTGGCGCCGATCATAGCCAACGTTAGATCCCAGCAAGCCGTCATTTCCAAAATCAAGAGCACACCGGTAAAGGGCGCACGAATTGTAGCCCCGAAAAATGCGCTCATGCCGACCGCGCAGAAGGCCAATGGACTGACCTCTATTCCGACTAATCCAAGAGCCCAAGCAAACAAATGTCCTAAAATTCCTCCCATGAGAAGCAAGGGAGAAAACAATCCGCCGGGCACCCCTGTTGAATAACAAAGCGGAGCAAAGATCCAGCGAATAAGACCAAAGAGCAAAACAATCTGAATAGGATAGGCATAGTTCAGCATATCCTGACCTAAATTATCACCGCCGCCTGCCAAGTAAGGCGCATACCAAAGAAGCAGAGCAACCACGATTCCGACGATACCTGCCTTAACCTCCGGCAGAATATGTTTGAAGTAATCGTTGAGATTCAAAAGAAGCAGCACGGATTTGTTATATAAAACTCCCATTGCTCCGATAAATATGCCGAACAGAACCAAGGCAAAAACTTCCTTAACATTCGGAATGGCAAAAGCCTTTTGGATAACAGCATAATCCGGTTGAGCACCAAGAATCGTCATGGAAGTAGAACAGCCGACCAGCACACAAAGCATGGTAGAAATTACCAAACTCGGTTTAATGTCCTTGGTTACTTCTTCGAAAGTAAACATGGCCCCGCCCAGAGGTGCAGAGAAAGCCACTCCGAGCCCGGTGCCGGCTGAGGCAATGGTTAAAAATTTCAGCTTCGTATAGTCCAGCTTGAATATTCTGCCAAGAGTACCTCCGATAGAAGCCCCCATTTGGACGGTAGGACCTTCTCGGCCAAGTGCCATCCCGCTTCCCAACGTCAAAAGACCGCCGAAGAATTTTACGAAAAGGATTGGCAGACGTGCCGGTTCATGTTCGTTGTGCCACATGGCTTCAACGTATTGAATTCCGCTTCCTCCGGCAGTCGGAGCAAAACGAACCAAGAATCGTCCGACAACCGCGCAGCTGACGCAGATTGCAATTAATGTCAGAAGACCTTCAAAGGTTCCGGCGGTATGGGCCCAAGAAGCAAGCTGATTACGGTATTTGTCGGCCAAATGAAGGAAGTATTGAAAATATCCTCCGGCCAAGCCCGTCAAAAAGCCGGCAACCATACAAAGTACTAAGAACCAACACAATGAACCCACGGACTCTTTTCCTAAGGTTGTTGCACTGTCTTGCGGAGGCAGTCCCGCAATTGGCGGCGTTTGCGGGGGAACTGTCTGATTGGTTTTACTAGTGGACATAATGGCCTCTTTTTTCTTTGTATGCTTAGAATAAAGGCCAAAACAGCTGAGGGTGAGTCAATATCCTTCAAAATGAGAACAGGACCATAACGGTCCTGTTCTTTTGTGCTTAACGGCAATTACATTTGACTCTTTGCCATCTTCGCGGCTTCGCTCTTCGGGAAACGCTTGATTAACTGTTGGAACGTTTGTTTAGCGTCCTCCGTTTTCTTAGTATCCATTTGAGCCATACCGATAATCAGCATTGCTTCGGGTACTTTTGCATGGCGAGGGAAGTTCTTCACTAAAGCTGACTCGGTATCAATAGCTTTTTTGAAGTCTCCCTTTCCATAGTAGCTGCTTCCCAACCAGTACATTGCTTCCGGATAGAGCTCGGAACCTCTGTTTTTCTGGATGAAAGTGTTGAATGCGGAGATAGCTTTTGCATACGCACTTTGATTCAACAATTTCAAAGCGTTGTCGAGTTCTTGCCTCTGCTGGATCTTTTTATCCTGCGCTGCCTGGTTGGCTTGAACCTTCGGATCCATTTCCTGAATCTTAGTGTTCAGATCACCGACCATGTTCTGCTGTTTCCCATAGGAATTTTTCAGGTCATCGAGCTGACCTCTGAGGTTTTTAACCTCTTTTGTCAGCGACTCAATGCGCTCGTACAACCGCATTTGCGTTTCCTGTTGAGTCTGCATTTGGGCACGCAATTCTACAATCGCCCTTCTTGCTTCATCATCTCCGAAGAGAGCATGAGCAGGATTGGCAAGAGTTGCAAAAACGATCAAGGAAGAGGCAAGTAAGCTAGTTCTCATTTGTTACCGACTAAATAATGAATATCGACGCGACGGTTCTGTGCGTAATCTTCTTCAGTATCGCCCAAAGCTTTTGGACGTTCTTTACCGAAACTGATAGATTCTACTTGATCAGGATTAACTCCCATCAATGTCATACGCTGTTTAACAGCTTCAGAACGTTTTTGTCCCAAAGCCAAGTTGTATTCACGGCTGCCGCGGGCATCAGTATTGCCTTCAAGCATAACTTTAACATTCTTGTTGTTGGCCAAGAATTTAGCGTGATTAGTTACGATCGGCATGTACTGCGGGCTGACGCTGTAGCTGTCAAAGTCAAAGTAAATTTCGCGTTTAGCTAAAGGACCGTCTTTAGCATTGAGCATTCTTTCCACTTCTGTTGCATCTGTAACGGAAGCAGCATCTTTATCCTTCTCTAAATCAATGCTAGAGCAGGCTGTTAAAGATAAGGCAGCCAAAACAGCAGCAGCTGCCAAAGAAAAACGTTGAAGATTCATTTTTAATTTCCTATCGAATGGTCGGTCCCCAAGCGGGTTCTCTAATGTCTCCGCTCAAGCCTGACAAGCGGGAGCGAGAGCTTCCATCGGTAGATACCGTCGAGAGCACTCCCTTACCTCCTTCGTCAGTAGCGAAGATAATCATATTTCCGTTAGGGGAATAGCTGGGGGATTCGTTTTTACCAAGTTGAGAAAGGGGGATTACGTTACCGGTAGAGAGATCTTGTTGGACAAGCTGGAAGTTACCTCCGGCTCTAACAATATACGCAATCTCGTTATTTTTCGGGCTCACAGTCGGGCTGACAGCGTAGGCATTGCCGAAGCTGACACGTTCTGTTGAACCGCCTGCCACAGGTTTTCTGTAAATCTGCGGGTTGCCGCCTCTGTCGCTGGTGAAATAAATATATTTTCCATCAGGAGAGAAAGTCGGCTCAGTATCGATACTATCTCCCTCCGTAAACGGACGAAGATTCATGCCTTCAGGGTTAAGCAAGTAGATTTTTGTACCGCCGTCTTTAGAAAGAGCCACTGCTAAGGTGGAACCGTCCGGGCTGAAAGCAGGAGCACTGTTGTTGCCGCGGAAAGCAGCAACCTGATGTCTCTTGCCGGTTGTCAGATTTTGAAGCCAAACTGTCGGCTTACCGGTTTCAAAAGTGGTGTAGGCAATTCTTCTGCCGTCAGGCGCCCACGCAATAGACATAATCGGCTCACGGCTCTTCAATGCAGTTTTAGGATTGTGCCCGTCACTGTCGGCAACCATAATATTGAATACATGCCGTCCGTCCTGACGTACGAAAGCTATTCTTGTAGCGAAGTCGCCTTTTTCTCCGGTAATTCTCTCGTAGATTCTATCGGCAATGCGGTGTGCGGTTAAACGCAAATCATCAGCCGGGCAGACGTATGAGGCCTGGTCGGTTTCCTGCTTTTTAACCACATCAAATAATTTGAATTTAATTTCGTAGCGGTTATCCGCTGTCTTCTGGATGCTGCCTACTACGTCGGCATCCGCTCCTTGTGCAGTCAGAGCTTTCCAATCAGGCTCGACATCTATGCCGGATGCTGAGCCTCCCTCAACTAAACGAAAAACGCCGCTTCGTACCAAGTCATTGGAAATGATCTTGGAAATATTTTCAGGACAAGCAGACTCATTTTCAAAGGGTTGAACTGCGATTGGGAACTGATTTGCTCCAACTCCGAGAATATCTACTTGGAACTGTCCCCACGCCAATCCGGAAGCGGCTAGTCCGGCCATCAGCCCTGCTCCCTGTAGAAGCAAACGTCTCTTAAACATTTGAACTGTCATAGTTATTTCCTGCTCATCCCTACGTAGGAATATTTTCTTTACAAAATTAATCTGAAGTATATTAATTTTTTTTGTTACACAAAACCTATATCTGTGGACATTTTGGGTTAAGAAGTGTTAAGAAAAAAAAGACCACCGATTTACTCAATGGTCTCTTTGTGCTAGTTAGCTATGAATTTTAGTGACGGAAGTGGCGTTCACCTGTAAATACCATTGTGATTCCGCGCTCGTTTGCAGCAGCAATAACTTCTTCGTCTCTGATGGAGCCGCCCGGCTGAATAACAGCCTTAGCACCGGCATCGATAATTACATCTAAACCGTCTCTGAACGGGAAGAACGCATCGGAAGCCGCAATGCTGCCCTGCAAGGACAAACCGGCTTCTTTTGCCTTAATAGAAGCGATGCGGGCAGAGTCGACACGGCTCATCTGCCCGGCACCTACTCCTAAAGTCATGCCGTTCTTCACGAATACGATGGTGTTGGATTTGATGAACTTAGCAATCTTCCAAGCAAACATCATGTCGGAAATCTGAGCGCTAGTTGGCTGGAGCTCTGTTACCACCTTCAAATCTTCTTCTTTGACTGTCTGGCTGTCCGGTGTTTGAACCAAGAGTCCGCCGCCGATTCTCTTCATATCGAAATCGTTGTGGGCGGAGCCGTTAGCAACAATCAACAAGCGAAGATTCTTCTTCTTGCCAAAGATTTCCAGAGCTTCCGGTGTGAATTCCGGAGCAATAATAACTTCAGCAAATTGTTTGGAGACTTCTTCTGCTGCTTCTTGGCCAACCTTGCAGTTGAAGGCGATAATGCCGCCGAATGCGGATGTCGGATCGCACTTAAAGGCCTTTGCATAAGCTTCAGCAGCATCTACACCGATGGCTGCGCCGCAAGGATTTGCGTGTTTGATAATGACGCAAGCCGGTGTATCAAAACTTCTGACAGCTTCCCATGCAGCATCGGAGTCAGCGATGTTGTTGTAAGAAAGTTCTTTACCCTGGATCTGGTCGTAGCCGGCAAGAAGTCCCGGAGCAACGTGTTTTTCTCTATAGAAAGCGGCAGCTTGATGAGGATTTTCGCCGTAGCGCATATCCTGGACTTTAACCCACTGACGAGTCAAAGATTCAGGGAAGCGAGTACGTGTCGAAACGTCCGAACCCTTCATGCTTGTCAGATAGTTAGAGATCATGGCATCGTAGTGAGCGGTATGAACGAACACTTTCTTAGCCAATTCAAGTCTGGTTTCAGGAGTTACATGGCCGACTTCTTTGATTTCATCGATAACCTTTCTATAGTCTCCGGGGGAAACAATCACGGCAACGCTTTCATGATTCTTAGCAGCTGCACGAATCATTGTTGGGCCGCCGATATCAATGTTTTCGATAGCGTTTTCGAAAGTGCAGTTTGGATTGGCAATTGCTTGTTCAAACGGATAGAGGTTTACGGCAACGATATCAATCGGGTCAATCTTGAACTGTTCAAGAGCCTGCATATGTTCAGGAACGCAGCGGCGAGCGAGAAGCCCAGCATGAATCTTCGGATTCAATGTCTTAACACGGCCGTCCAACATTTCTGGGAAACCGGTATAGTCAGCAACTTCTTGTACTGGAATACCTGCTTCAGCAATCAATTTTGCTGTACCGCCAGTAGATAAAATGTGATAACCAAGGTTAGAGAGTTCTTTTGCAAACTCGACCACACCTGACTTATCGGAACAGCTAATTAATGCTTGTTTTTTCATGTAAAAACCACTCCTCATTAGAGATTAATAGACAGATCCAACCTTTCAAGCAACTGAAGGGTCAGATCAATCTGTTCGTCCGGATTTCCGGCTAATAAAACTTTACGAATATCTTTCTCGTCCGCATTAAATCTTTTGAGGTACCAATTCAGGTGTTTTCTAATAGTTTTAAGACCAAGGACTTCTCCGTAAAAGGCATGATGAGAACGGATATGCCCAATGATTGTTTCCTCAATTTGAGTTTTGCTAAGTATAAATTGTCTTGTTCCCGATAACAGAGAATTGATTTGGCTAAAAATCCAAGGATTTCCAAGTGCTCCTCTGCCGATCATTACACCATCAGCCCCAGTGGCTTTAAGCACTTCCAATGCCTTATCTGCGGTATCAATATCCCCGTTGGCGATAACAGGGATGGAAACGGCTTGTTTCAAACGTCGTATCGTTTCATACTCTGCATGTCCTTTGAAACCTTGCTCCCCGGTTCTTCCGTGCAGAACCAGCATTTTTACTCCTGCCTCTTCAGCCCTTTTTCCCAAATCCACTGCATTAATATCGGATGCAGTCCAACCAATTCTGTACTTGAGGGTTACCGGAACCGAAACGGCATTCACAATACTCTTAAGAAGGGACTCCACTAAATCCGGATTTTTTAAAAGTGCTGAACCGCATGCTACCGAGCACACTTTCTTCGCCGGACAGCCGCAATTTAAATCTACGATATCGGCACCGGCGTTTTCCGCTCTCTTAGCTGCTCTTGCTAGCTCTTCAGGAACAGAACCGATCAATTGAATTCCTCTTGGGGATGGTTCTCCATCTAAGTTCATCCTGAAAGAAGTTTTGGCGGTGTGCTGAAGGTTATCTTTAGAAGCTGCCATTTCAGCAACTGCATAGGCAGCTCCCCATTGTCTGCAAATTTTGCGGTATGGAAGATCGGTAAACCCAGCCATAGGGGCCAGAATTGTTTGACCGGCAATGCTGACTGAGCCTACTTGGATATTATTCATAGCAGTACGGAGGCAGCTTTTCAAATTTTTCTAATTCTTCCGGGGTTCCGACATTTGCCCAATTACCTTCATAAATTTCGCCGGTAATCAGCCCCTGATCTACAAAATCGTAAAGCCATGGAAAAAGCGGAGTTTTAGTACTTGGAATATTTTTAAAAATTGATGGAGAGAAAACAGCTATATTCCCATAGGTATATTGTTTTTGTTTGCGGGTAATTTGTCCTTTTTCCAGGCCCATATCTCCGCCTTCATGATAAGAAGGGTTCGGAACCAACACCAAGTGCGCTTTAGCTTGCCCCCCGGAGACTTTCTTTGCTGCGCTTTTTAAGGACTCATAAGGAAAGTCGGTGACGATATCTCCGGACACGACAACGAAAGGCTCACTACTGCTTTGTTCAACCAGCTTATCTAACGCTTTAACGATTCCTCCTCGGGTCTCCAAAGATTCTTCGTGAGTATATCCTTCTATGGAAAAAGTTATGTTTACCCCGTACTTTGAACCGTCCCCAAGATATTCCAGCAGCTTATCGGCACAGTAGGCAACATTAATAACAATGTCTTTAAACCCTGCTTTTTTCAATGCCAAAATCTGCCACTCAATCAAAGGGCGTCCCCAAAGTTTGATTAACGGCTTCGGCATCGAATCCGTTAGATGCCGCATTCGTTTACCTCGTCCTGCGGCTAAGATCATTGCTTTCATCAAAACGTATAACCTACTTGCTTTTCTTTATTCTGAATCTTGTCCATAAGGTTTGCCAACGGCTTTAACGCATCATAACGGCCGGCAGTTTTAGAGACATAATTGATAAAGCGCGGAAGATCGCCGATGTATTTATCTTTACCGTCTCTGTAAGACAAACGGCAAAAGATTCCCAACACCTTCAGATGGCGCTGCAGACCCATCCACTCAACATCTTTCCAGAAAGCTCCGAAATCTGCCGGAACCGGCAGTCCTGCTTTTCTTGCTTTATCCCAGTAACGAATCGTCCAATCAATGATTTGATGTTCTTCCCAAGAAATAAAAGCGTCACGGCAGAGACTTGCAATGTCATAGCTGATAGGTCCGTAAACTGCATCCTGAAAGTCCAGAACACCCGGATTATCCACAGACTCCGGCATCAAGTTTCTTGGCATATAGTCTCTATGAACGTATACCTTGGCCTCACTCAAATTCTTAGCAATAATCAGATCAAAAGTCCTCTCCAAAAGCTTTTTCTCGAGATCGGACAATTCCATATGGAGATGCTTTTCTAAAAACCATTCAGTAAACAAATTGATTTCTTTTCTTAGAAGCTCGGCGCTGTAGGGCGGAAGGACATCCGGTTTGCTGGCAACCTGAAGTTTGACCAAGGCTGTTGTTGCATCATCCATGAGCCGGTCGGCATTATCGTGATCTAAAACATCCAAATAGGTTTTAGTTCCTAAGTCGGAGAGCAGCATGAAGCCGCCTTCATAGTCGACCTCAAAAATTTCCGGAACGTTCAGACCGGCAGTCTTCATAATCTCATCAACCTTGACGAACTCTTTCATGGATTGCTTTTCTTTCGGACAATCCATGATGATGTAGCTGCGACCGGTTCCCTGAATACGGAAATATTGTCTGAACCCTGCATCTGAGGAGGCATAAGTCAAAGTCTCCGGCTGAAGACCGTAAGTCGGGGAAACCAAAGCGAGCCATTTGTTTAATTGTTCACGACATTCCATCAGAAAATACCTCTTTTCAGAATAAGCAAGACAACAACTATTGCCTTTATAATTTAGCCACCCAATTCCGTGCAATTCTAATGACTCGACTTACCCAACGGCGAAAACTTGTTACCAGAGTTGTGAATGTGACGCCTGTAGCTGCTTCTATTGCCGCCCTCTTTTTTGTTGCGGCAGGCTCTGCTGTGCGCGCTGAAATTTCAGCTTACGGCACAGCACTTCCGATTAACTTAAACATGGCGCGTTCGCTTGACGTAAACGCTCCGACCGACACTGATGATACGAATATTTATCTTCGTTCTCATCAGATGCACTCTATCCCTGAAGAGCAGATTGTTCTGACCGATGAGGCCGAAGTCCGAAAAGCAGGTGCTGTCCTGAAGGGAGACAAGATCACTTATACCTTCTCAAAAGATGAAGTGTATGCGCAGGGCAATGCTCTAGTTGCACGGCAAGGAACAGTATTCGAGGGTCCGGAACTTACCTATCGTCTTGATGCGGAAAGCGGAAGCATGCCTAATGCTAAGTTCCGTTATCTGCCTAATAATGTTCGTGGTTCCTCTGATGAAGTCCAATTGCTCGGCGATGGTAATGTGAAGATGTGCAACGCCATGATTACCACTTGTAAAGAAGGGGATAACTCATGGTGGATTGAAGCTTCCACCCTCGATATTGATCAACAAGAAGAAACGGCAGACGGACGTAACGCCCGTCTCTATCTCGGCGGCGTTCCTATTTTTGCCTCACCTTACTTTACTTTCCCGATTGGCGAGAAAAGAAAGAGCGGCTTCTTGACACCGAAGATGGGTGCCAACTCCACGTTCGGTTTCAATGTTGAGATTCCCTATTATTGGAACATTGCCCCGAACTATGACTACACCATGGTTCTCAAGCCGATGTCAAAACGCGGCTTTATGCTCGGCAACCAGTTCCGGTACTTGCAGCCGACCTTCGGCGGTCAGCTTGATTATGATATTTTGTTCCATGACAGAGAAACCAAAAAGAAGAGATATTCTCTTGCTTGGAAACACACTCAGCGTTTGTGGGGCGGTGTAGGACTTGGCGTAAATTATCAGAGAGTCTCCGATGACAACTACATCTCAGACTTCTCCACGAACTTAAGGCAGTCTAGTGAAGACGTTCTACCGCAGAATGTCTGGCTGAGTTATGGAAAAACATACTGGAGCACATCTCTGGGAGTTTATAAAAACCAAACTTTAAGACCGGATAACGAGTGGACTGAACAACCTTACGAAAAAATTCCGGAATTTAATTTCCGTGCGTATGGCGCCGACGTGAAAGGCTTCTCGCTTCTTTCCAACTTTACGGCTACACGTTTCCGACATGGAAACAACTTCAATTACAGAGGCGAGCCGATTGGAAGAACTCGAAGCGGAGACGGAAACCGTGTCATGCTGAACAGCACCATCAGCTATCCGATGATGGGCTCTTATTGGTTCTTAACACCGTCGTTCGAATACAGCATGGCTTGGTACGGTGACATCACCGGCCGTAAGTACAATTCCGGCAACGTAGATATCTATAAGAACTCTCATCGAACCATCCCGATCTTCACGCTCGATTCCGGATTGGTCTTTGAGAGAAATACTATGGTCCTTGGACGAGAGACCGAGCAAACTCTCGAACCCAGGTTGTACTATGCTTACATCCCTTATCGAGCCCAGAACCACTTGCCGAACTTTGATTCGTCATTGGCTGACTTGAACTTTGCTCAGCTTTTTTCTCCTAACCGCTTTATCGGTTACGACCGTATTTCCAATGCCAATCAGCTCACGGCAGCTTTGACGACCCGGTTTATTGATTCTCAGACCGGAAAAGACTGGTTCAGCGCAACCGTTGGTCAGCGTTACCACTTTACCGACGAAAAAGTCGATATTTACTGGAATGAAATCAATCGGAAAAACCTCAAGAGCGATATTATCGGCATGACCGAATTCACGCTCATTAAGGATTGGAAGGCTGAGCTTGGGGTTCAATACTCCACTCTGTGGAAAAAATTCTCTAAAACAACTGCCGGTGTTCGCTACAACCCTGCGAAATACAGCAATATCGGGTTGTATTATCGTTATAACTACGATCCGACTGATACCAGAGAGGCTTTTTATAACTCGAACATCAAGCAGCTTGACCTCTCGTTCCAATGGCCGGTCACCAGAGACTTGTATGCCCTTGGCCGTTACAACTATTCAATTCGTGACAAAAAAGTCATTGATTCTTTAATTGGTCTTGAATATCGTGAGGGGTGTTGGATTTTCCGCTCAGCCATTCAAAGATACGTACGCAGTGCTGGGCGCACCACAACCAACTTCTTCTTCGAGTTAGAGCTCGTTGGTTTAGGCGCTTTCGGATCAAGCCCGATTGAAGCACTCCAACAGAGTATTACCGGCTATCAACCTCTCAGTCCCAGACCGATAGAAGTTGGAAGATATGATTACTATGAATAAAACAGCAATGAAGAAAATTAAACTTCTGAGTTTGGTTCTCAGCCTTTCTTTAGCTGCTTTGGCCAGCGGACCGGTGTCCGCTCAAAAAGCCGCCAAGCAAGAGACCCAGTCGACCTCTAAAATTATTCCCGTTGACAGAATAGCCGCCGTTGTTAACAACGATGTCGTCACTGAGATGGAACTGCAGTCCCGCGTTCACCAGACCGCGTTGAATCTGCGCCGTCAAAACATTGCATTGCCGCCGATGGAAGCTCTGAGAGATCAGATTCTGGAAAGAATGATTCTGGAAAGAATCATCGAACAAAAGGCCAGAGAAACGGGCGTACGTGTTGACGACAATATGCTTAACTCGGCTATCGAACAGATTGCTGCCAACAACAACATGACTGTTCCTCAGTTAGAAAAAAGACTGTTGGCTGACGGTATTACGTTCAATAACTTTAGAAAAGAAATTAGAGCCGATCTTCTGACTCACCGCTTACGCGAGAGAGAAGTTGATGACATGGTGAAGATTCCGGAAAGCGAAGTCGATCAGTACATTAAAGATCAACTCGGACCTGAGAAACGCCGTCAATACAATCTGCAGAGAATTGTAGTCAGCCTGCCGGAAAATCCCTCCAGAGAGCAGTTTGAAGAGGCTCAGAGAACAGCCAACAAAGTTCTAGAAAGTGCACGCAAGGGGGGCAACTTCAGCCAGCTGGCTGCCAGATACTCTCGCTCTCCTGACGCCATGGAAGGCGGGAACATGGGATGGAAAACTGCCAATACACTTCCTCCTCCGCTTTTCGACGCCCTTAAGAACGCAAAAACCGGCGATATCGTGCCTCTTCGTGCGCAATCCGGATTCCACATTTATAAGGTCTTAGGCAGCCGAGATCCGGGAGATGCTGCGGAAGTTCAATCCGTCAAACAAACCCGTGTTCGTCAAATCTTTATGCGTCCCACAAACATCACACCTGAGAACGTTGTTGTTGAACGCATGAAGAAGATTAAGGAAAGAATCGAGAGCGGCGACTCTGATTTTCAGACACTGGCTCGTCTTCACTCTGCCGATCCTTCCGGCACTCGCGGAGGAGATCTAGGGTGGATTTATGAAGGCGACGTTCCTCCGGAACTGGAAGCAGAAATTAATAAACTTCAAAAAGGCCAAATCAGTGAACCGATTAAAACTCCTTTCGGCTATCACTTGATCCAAGTTACGGACCGACGTACACAGCAAGGCGTTAATGAAAGACTTCGCAGTCAAGCCAGAGACAATCTGAGAGAACAAAAAATCAATGAAGCGACTCTGGATTGGGAAAGACAACTGAGAGACCAAGCCTACGTTGATAAACGTATTGCTCGCCCTCAGGATTAACATGAAGCGCCTGGAAAAACCAGGCGTTTTTTACTATGGCACTTGTATTAAAAAGCCACAAGGCTAAAAAGAATTTCGGACAGAACTTCCTTCACGATGATTTCTGGATTGAAAAAATTGCATCCGCAGTTGATGCTCAGCCGGGCCAAAACATTGTTGAGATTGGTCCAGGACAGGCAGCTCTTACACGCTTGATGATTCGAGACGCAGGCTGCGTTACCTGTATCGAAATCGATAAAGATTTAGCCCAGTGGCTGCAAAAGAAGTTCAAGCCTGAAGAACTGGCTCTTATTGAAGCTGATGTTCTTAAAGTTGATTTTGCTCGCATCAAGCCGGGAGAAAAAATAAGGCTCGTCGGCAATCTTCCGTACAACATCTCCAGCCCTCTTCTCTTCCGTTTAATGGAATTAGCAGACAGAGTCATTGATCAGCATTTCATGCTTCAAAAAGAGGTTGTAGACAGAATGGCAGCCACACCGGGCCATAAGGCCTTCGGACGTTTGTCAGTCATGCTTCAGCACCGATACAAGATCGTCAAGCTTTTTGACGTTCCCCCTGATGCCTTCTCTCCTCCTCCGAAAGTCATTTCTTCCGTCGTGCGGATGATTCCTTTGGAATCTCCCCTTCCGGTTAATGAAAAACTTTTTGAACGGGTGACGGCTCAGGCGTTTTCGATGAAGAGAAAAACGCTGAAGAACAACTTTGCCAAATATTTCGGCCCGGAAATTTTAGAAGAAGCGGGCATTGATCCCGGGGCCCGAGCAGAAGCCGTAAGCATGCCGTCTTTTGTAACTTTGACCAATTTATTGGAGAGCAAAGGCATCCTGCTTGATGATTGCGTCTCGGCGACACAGGAATAACTAAATTGATCATTCGGCTGTTCCATCCGACATTTCAGCGGGAGAACAGCCTTTTCCTTACACTTTCTCCTGTCTTTAACACTTTTTATTTAGTCTGATCCGTTTTGAACCCCGATGGGTTCTTTATTTTTGCCTAAATTTATTTTTAAAATTTAAGTATTAATTGTAGTATAATTATCCTAATGCTAAATTTT
>NZ_BAAGDP010000020.1:0-51000 GCF_054660695.1 Turicimonas sp. TL08 | reverse complement strand
GCAAATGTTGGGTTGTAGAAATGGATCTGTCCAAATTCTTTGACAGAGTCAACCACGACATTCTGATGGATAGAGTCAGCCGAGTGATAACAGATAAGCCACTCCTGAAGCTAATAAGAAGATACCTTAACGCAGGTATTATGGAAGACGGGCTTGTAAGCCCTCGGATCCAAGGGGTACCGCAAGGTTCACCCCTCAGTCCATTGCTTTCAAATGTTATGCTCACGGAACTCGATTGGGAAATCGAATCCAGAGGACTGAGCCACGTCAGATATGCCGATGACTGCAACATATACGTTAAATCTGAGAAAGCAGCTCAACGAGTATTAAACAGCATCACACAATACGTGGAAGGAGAGCTCAAGTTACGAGTCAATCGTGACAAGAGCGGAACCTTTCGTCCTAAGGACTCAACATTTCTCGGCTACACGTTCTCCAAAGCAGACAATAAACGTATTGTCGTGGCGGAAAAGTCGGTGAAGAGATTATGGACGAAACTCCACAAGATGTTTAACTCAGCACGGGGAACTTCCTTAAAGACAACGATAGAAAGAATAACTCCCGTCCTCAGGGGTTGGAGGAACTACTATCGCCTCGATACCAGAAAGAAGTACTGGAGTGAAATGGACGAAAGAATTCGCCACCATCTCCGTAAACTTATCTGGATTGCATGGAAGAGACCGAAAACGAGGGAACGGAACCTGATCAAACTAGGTTTGGATCCTGAAACAGCCTGGAGAAGTTCGGTAAATGGCAGAGGTGCATGGTGGAGCTCGGGCCAAGCTCATATGAACCTGGCCATCAAGAACCGCCGTTTCGCCAGATTAGGGTTGTATTCTCTCCGCTTTATGGCGATTTGTTAATGAAGCGCCCACTACGGAACCGTACGGTGGGTGCTGTGAGAGGGGGACGGGGCAACCCAACCCTCTACTCGATCTCGATGAATTTTTAAACTCTCACACTAAAAGTGAGCAGCATCTAATGCTTGGAATTCATTGCTGAGGCATCAATAGCAGATTTTCTGTGACGTGTTAGACCAAGAATACTTACTGCAAGCAAGATTAAAATGGCTCCTCCTACCATCGCTCTATCCAAAGCAATCTTAAAGAGAAGGTAAGAGAGGACTACAGTCGTTAAAGGTTCAACTGTTTCAAGAACACCGGTTACAGTAGGATTAATTTTGCTTGCGCTCAGCAGATAACATAGATAGGCCAAGATGTGGCCTACGACACTGACGCACAAAATCGCTAATATAAATAAAGTCGTCCATTCCAGCCGGACGCTCCAAAAAGGCACATAGCAGTTAGCTAAGATAGTGGCCATCGTCATTGCCCACGCCATAACAACAACCGGGTCAAAACGCTCTATAAGATTTCGGGACTGCAAGGTATAGCAAGCGCTAAAAAACGGGGCACCCAATCCGACAAGAGTATCGACTGCATTAAACGACAGGCTGGAAAAATTTCCTTTAGTGACTAGTAAAGCTATTCCGGTGACCGCCATTACGCTGCATAAGAATTGTTTGATTGTTGGCATAGAGCCAAGAAAACAAAGAAGCAGCATGATAAAGAATGGACGATTTGAGGCAAGAACTGCTGCTGTCGCAGCGTTGGTCCCCTTTACACAGGAGAAAAAAGCAACTTCTGTACCAAGAATAAGGCAACCGAATACTATCAGGGAAAAAGAACTGTGTATTGAGCGGAGCGGAACAAAAAACTTCTGGGGTCTAGTGGCAAGACAATAAAAAATTAGTACCGCTGAGGTAATAACCATTGTTAAAGAAATGAATGCTGGCGGCTCCATTTGACAGTTGTGAAGAAGAAATTGGGAGGCAATATCCATTAAGCCCCACAAGATGCCGGAGGCTACACCGAGGACTAAGCCTATAGTTCTGATATTCATACCGTCTACACATTTCAATCCTTTCCGATTTTAGGAGGAGTGAAAAGACAACTCATTGAAAGGTAAGTATTACGGGCACACTACCATGCCGAACTATTTGTGATTCCTTATCCGCTATTGCTCATCGTATTGAGGAAGAAAACCTTGAGAGTTGAAACGATGCTGCAGGTCTTAATGTTTGGAAGAAAAAGTCCTCTTGATGTTGTTTGAGGCGCCAGCTGGCGTGCCTTTGAAAGGATTGAGGAATTATTCTTTTGTAGGTCAGTAAAACGATCTGGATCGAAGATGACGTTTACATCAAGATGTTTGGAAGAAAATTTGCTCCAGATCCAACGGAAAGCACTGCCTCGCAGGAGCTCAGAAGGATTTGAAAATTTTTAGCTTGTAGTCTAGCAAAGACTAAAAACGAAGCCGGTCCCTGAGACTACGCATAAAATTTAGTTTCATACGTTCCGTTTGAAATAACTGGGCGTGGTTCCAAAAACTTTCTTGAAAGCAACAATGAATGAAGAAGGATTCAGAAAACCTGCTTCGTAGGCTGCTTCTTCAACAGTTTTTCCTTTTCTTAATTCGCTTATCCCAACCCATAATTTGATTTGGCCGATCCACTCTGCGAAAGTTAATCCAGTATTTTCAAGAAGTCTCCTCCTCAACGTTCTTTCGGAGACATTCAAGGCTTTTGCGACATCGGTGGCCGTTTTGTTCCGACAGCCGGCATCCGAGATAAATTGTTCGGTTAATCGACGAAGTTCAGGATTTAGAGGAAGAGGCGCAAAGATTTTTGGCAGTACAGTAGATAAAGAGAGTTCCTGGACTATAACTTCCCAGAGCTTGCTTGAATGGTTAGAGTCACCGTACTTTATTTTTTTCTGAGATACGTGCTTAAGCATTTCCAAAGTCATGGAGTTCAGCACAAGTCTCTGAGGTACATTTGGTAGTAATGAAGAAAATTGAGGATCAAAGTGTGCAAAAAGGACTTGCGCATTTGAGCTGAGAACTCCGCAATGATAAGTGCCAGCTGGACACCATGCAGCGCAAGCAACCGGCACTCCCCAGTATCCTTCTTGAAGCACAATTCCTGCGTGACCATTTAAAGTTATACTGAGCTGTCCGGTGGTGTGCCGATGCAGCTTCGGAGGTGAAGCTTCCTCCGTCATCTGCTCAATTAAGAAAGATTCGGCAGAGATGGAGGAAGAATCTGGATCAAACTCTTTTGGCCATTTTGCAGGAAAAGGCTTTGTCATAGTTTAAGGAACCTTGTACTTTAAGTTATGGCAATTGGCACAAACGTTTGTACTTTGTCCGTGCCCTCTGTGGCATTCTTGGCAATCAGTGTTAACTAAATGATTGTAATGAGGATCAGGATCAAGTTTTTTGTCTTTTGTTTTTGCCGCTATATTTTCTAAAGTTCCATGGCATTGGACGCACTTTCCGGAAGAGACTTCGGCACCTTGTTTGGGAGCTTGCGTTTCATGACACGCAGTACAATTCACGCTCTTCGTCACGTGCCTATCGGCAAGGAAAGAATCTTGAGCCATAGCCGGCAAAGCGATCAAAAGAGAACCTAAGAGAAGAACTAAATTTTTTCGCATTTTTTACTCCTTAGTTTTGTTCTTTGGCTCTGAGAGCGGCGTTTCTTCCTGCTACGCGTCCGAAAACCATGCAGCCGCCTAATTGGTTCCCGCCAATGTCATCCTGATACCACACTCCGCCTGCGGCAGCACCTGCTGCGTAGAGTCCGGGAATAGTACGGTTTTCTGTGTTTACCACTTCAGCTTTTCCGTTAATCTTTGGACCACCAAAAGTGCTGGCAATGCCGCCGGCAGCCGGAATCATGTAATAAGGCCCAGTTTCCAATGCGTGCGGTTCGTCATAGGAATAAGGCGGGACCAGATCCTTGCACTTACCTTTTTTGACAGCGGTATTAAATTCTTTTACGGTCGCTAAAAGATTGTTAACCGGAACGCCGGCCTTTTTCGCCACTTCTTCAATGGTGTTTCCTGATGGAACTTCGTAACCGAGGCGACGGAAACGAGTCAGAGTGTTCGTAAGAATATTTGAATTCTTATCGGCGTCTTGGCCGATCAACATATAAGAGATATTGTCAGGCGTTCTTTCAGCAATTGCTTTGGCTTTTGGCACCTGCAACCATGTTTCTTCCACAAATCGTTTGCCTTGATTGTTAACTTGGATACCGTAGCCAGCATGCATTAATGGAGAGGGATTCGCTTTTCCGGTCGGTGTCATAGGACCAGCATAGAATTGATCCAGATTAACTAGTTTGGCCATGACTTTTTGAGTCATTGTGATGTTCTCTCCTGTAATCCACGGCGAACCGCGCAAAACTAATCTAGATGCCCACGGACCAATGAACTGAGTGACCATTGCTTGATTTGCAGCGTAGCCTCCCGTGGTGAGAATAACTCCACCTTTAGCCAAATACTCAACTCTTTTGTCTTTTGTCAGGCACACTACGCCTTTCACATTTAATAAATCGTCGGTAATTAATTCGATAGCTTTGGTGTTGTAGTGAATTGGCACACCTTTCTTTTCTAATGCTTTTAAGACACAGCGAACTAATTGTGAGCCGCCGGTGATTCCATCTCCCGGTGAGATAAGGCAGCGTGAAAGTTCAGGAGCCGGAAGGTTCTCCCATAGATAGAAAGGAGTACCGTGACTGGCTAGCCAATCAACACCGTCTCCTGCCTCTTCTGCGTAAACTTTGATGCATTCAGGATCACTGCGATATCCCGATAGCTTCATCATGTCATTGAAAAAGGCTTCTTTTGAATCTGGATGATCCTTTTGGAATTTGCTGCCAACACAAGCAATCCATCCGGAGGAGTAGATGGTAGTGCCGTCAGGCCGGTTCATTTTTTCGATAAGGACAACTTTTGCGCCTTTTTCTGCAGCCTCCAAGGATGCACAAAGTCCGGCAAAACCTGCGCCAACTACTACAACGTCCCATTCGTTCTGAGAGGATGTGACTTGTGCACGGGCCAAGGTCGGAAGGCCACCGGCAGCCATAAGAATAGGAGCCGCTTTAAATAAACTTCTTCTTTTCATTGTATTCTCCAGGGGATTTAACGAACACAATAAAATTCTAGAAATGCCTGGAAACTGAAACAATTGGACAATCGGACAACCGATATCTCTAAACGGACAAAGGAAGTATTAGGAAGTCTTGAAATAAACATTATTGGAAGACTTTTGGTCCGGCTGATATCCGAATTTCCGAGAGAGATTCACGAGAATGAGAGGTGAGAGAATCGTCTAGACTAAGTATTACCGAACGGCCAGGATTAGCCAGAAAAAATCGGCCTGTGTAACGACAGACAGACCGATTGAATTGGTGTGAAATTTGAGATAAGACTATTTGAAAAAGCTATTGAATTATGCTGGCTTTGAGATAGTCGTCAACTATTCGGAGCTTACCCTCTAAATTTTTAGTATATGCAACTTTACGATGGTCTTCATCCATTAAAACTGCCATCAAATCAGGGTGCTTTTTTAAATAGTTGATAGCTTCATCCCAACCCATAACAAAAAGGGCTGTGCATAACGCATCTGCAGTGCCAGAGTTCTTGTGGTAAATAGTGACCGAAGAGAGAGTTGCGCGAACAGGCTTGCCAGTTAAAGGATTTAAAAGATGGTGGTATTTGACGCCGTCTTGAACAAAGAATTTTTCGTAGTCACCCGAGGTCACTATGGAGGCGTTGTCTACCGGAAGAACAGCAAAATAATAGCCTCGATCTTTAGCTGGGGTCTGGAGACCGACTCTCCAGGGTTGATTTTCCCCGTTAGTTCCGCTGCCAATAATGTTTCCTCCAAAACTAAGCAAAGAATCTGAGCAGCCGTTCTTTAAAAGAACTTCCATAACTTTATCGGCGATATAACCTTTTCCAATTGCTCCGAGCGTTATCTCTTGGTTAGGGCCAATTTTGGCGTAATTTTTGCCGTCTTCTGTTTTTACCTCTATGGAAGAATAACCGACATTTTTTAAAGCTTTTTTGATTTCTTCTTTACTCGGGATCCTATGCGTGTCCTGATCTACGCTCCACAATTTCACTAATGCCCCGACAGTTGGATCATAGGTTCCATGAGTTTCAGAAGAAATCTTATTGGATAGTTTCAGGACTTCTGCTGTCTCTTTAGAAACTTCTACCCAGGATCCTGCGTGTTTTCCTAATTTAGAAATATCACTGTCCGGATCGTAAGCTGATAATAGATATTCCAGTCTTCTGGTTTCATCATTAACTAGTTTATGGCAAAAGTTAGCTTTCTCTTCAGAGGCTGCTTTGACCTGAGAAGTGACGATGGTTCCAATTGCCCAAGTCGTATTGGGATAAACCTTTTGTTCCGGTTCGGAAGAGGCAGCAAAAGGGCTGCTTGCAATGAGAAGTAAAGATAGAAAAATAAGTTTTTTCATCGTGAAGGGGAATTTTTTGCCGAATATTTTGAGGATTATAAAAACTCGAAGGTTCTGAAGAAGAATGCCAAAATTCAAAATGTTTCGAAAGGATATCTTCGCAAAGTTCGACAGCTAGCCTATTTTCTTGGTTTTTGCAATAGAAAATTTTAAACGGTTGTGACAAATTATTAATAAATCAACGTAGCTATTTGCAAATAAAGAAAAAAAAGAATATGATCGCCACTTTCGTGATCGCCTCAACCTTTTGGCGATTATTTTTTCAATGAATGTCCTGGTCAATCGTAACCAGGGTGGAGATAACAATGAGTGAGAAGCTCGGCTTAGTCGGTCGTAAGATTGGCATGACGCGCATCTTTACTGAGGAAGGTGTTTCCGTCCCAGTAACAGTGCTCGACGTGTCTAACAACCGTATTACCCAGATTAAGACGGTTGAGACTGATGGCTATAACGCTGTTCAAGTCGCTTTTGGTTCTAAGAAACCATCACGCGTGAGCAAACCTCTCAAGGGTCAGTTTGCAAAAGCTGGCGTTGAAGCAGGTTCCATGCTCAAAGAATTCCATGTTGAAGATGACAAGATTGGCGAAATGAAAGTTGGCCAAACTCTTCCTATCGATATGTTCACAGTTGGTCAGAAAGTTGACGTAACTGGTACAACAATCGGTAAGGGTTTTGCTGGCGCTATCAAACGTCATCATTTCTCTTCAAACCGTGCCAGCCACGGTAACTCCGTGTCTACAAATGCTCCTGGTTCTATTGGTAACCGCCAAGATCCGGGCCGCGTTTTCCCAGGTAAGCGTATGGCAGGTCACTTAGGTGATGTCCAACGCACAACTCAGAATTTGATTATCGCCCGCGTAGATCCTGAACGTCAGTTGATCTTGGTTCGCGGCGCCGTTCCGGGCGCTTCTAACGGCGAAATCATTATTCGTCCAGCCATCAAGGCTAAAGCTTAAAGGAGCGATTAATGGAACTGACAGTATTGAACGATCAGGGCCAGCAGACCGCAACCTTTGCGGCTAGCGATGCCTTGTTTGCCCGTTTATATAACGAAGCACTCGTACACCAAGTTGTAGTTGCCTATCAGGCAAATGCTCGTCTTGGCACACGTGCTCAATTGAATCGTGAAGCAGTACACCACTCTACACGCAAACCATGGCGCCAGAAAGGTACAGGCCGTGCCCGTGCTGGTATGTCTTCTTCTCCGGTTTGGCGTGGAGGCGGCAGAGCTTTCCCGAATACACCTGACGAAAACTTCTCTCAGAAGATCAACAAGAAAATGGTTCGCGGCGCTATGGCCTGCATTTTCTCCAGACTTGCTGAAGAAGGCCGTTTGGTTGTTGTAGACAGCATGGATGTAGATACACCAAAGACTAAGAACTTCGCTAACAAGTTAAAAGCTATGGGTGTTGATAACGCATTGATCATCACTAAGGAAATCAGCTCTAACTTAGATTTAGCCAGCCGCAACCTTAAGAACATTTGGGTTGTCGAACCGCGCTATGCCGACCCGCTGTCACTGATCTTCTTTAAGAAGGTTATCGTTACTAAGGATGCTGTTGCAACTCTTGAGGAGATGTGGGGATGAGCAAAGATTTTCTTTACAAGGTTATCCTCGGCTCCATCGTCTCTGAAAAGAGCACGATGATTGGCGAAAAGAATAATCAATATGCCTTCCAGGTTGTTCCCGAAGCAACAAAGGAAGATGTCAAAGCAGCTGTTGAATTACTTTTCAAAGTAAATGTCAAGAGTGTTAACATCCTGAACGAAAAAGGTAAGCAGAAACGCTTCGGACGTTTCGAAGGCAAGCGCAACGATGTTCGCAAAGCCTATGTTTGCTTGGCCGAAGGTCAGGAAATTAACTTCGCACAAGAGGTGAAGTAATGGCTCTGGTCAAACTCAAACCAACATCCGCAGGTCGTCGTCACGCAGTTAAGGTCGTGAACCCTGACTTGCATAAAGGCAAACCGTACGCTCCATTGGTTGAAAAGAAAAACCGTGGATCCGGTAGAAACAATTTCGGCCGTATCACTGTCCGTCACCAAGGCGGCGGTCATAAGAAGGCCTATAGAATTATCGACTTCAAGCGTGATAAAGATGGTATTCCAGCTATCGTTGAACGCATTGAATACGATCCAAACCGCTCTGCAAATATCGCTCTCGTCCTCTACAAAGACGGCGAAAGAAGATACATCATCGCTCCTAAAGGCTTGAAAGCAGGCGATGAAATCATGAGCGGACAGGAAGCTCCTATCAAAGCAGGTAACGCACTTCCTTTACGTAACATTCCGGTTGGTACAACAATCCACAACATCGAAATGAAGCCGGGCAAAGGTGCTCAGATGGTTAGAAGCGCCGGTGCATTCGCTCAGTTATTGGCTCGCGAAGGTGCATACGCTCAGATTCGTCTTCGTTCCGGTGAAGTTCGCCGCATTTTGATTGAATGCCGTGCAACAGTCGGTACAGTTGGCAACGAAGAAAACAGCCTCCGTGAGCTCGGTAAAGCCGGTGCTAAGCGTTGGCGCGGTGTTCGTCCGACAGTCCGCGGTGTTGTAATGAACCCGGTTGATCACCCGCATGGTGGTGGTGAAGGCCGTACAGGTACAGGTCGCGCACCTGTAACTCCTTGGGGCCAGCTCACCAAGGGTTATCGTACTCGTAATAACAAACGTACGGACAACATGATTGTGTCCCGTCGTTATCGTAAGTAAGGGGGCCTGAATGTCTCGTTCACTTAAGAAGGGACCGTTCGTTGACGGGTCCTTACTGAGAAAGGTCGAAGCTGCTCAAGCTAGCCGTGACAAACGTCCAATCAAGACATGGTCACGTCGTTCGACAATTCTCCCAGAATTCATCGGCTTAACAATTGCTGTCCACAATGGTCGTCAGCACGTGCCGGTATTTATTAATGAAAATATGGTTGGCCATAAGTTGGGTGAGTTTGCTCTTACCCGTACTTTCAAGGGCCACGCAGCCGATAAGAAGGCTGTTGCAGCTAAGAGGTAATGTAAATGGAAACCACAGCAATTGTACGTGGAGTTCGCCTCTCGGCACAAAAGGGCCGTTTGGTTGCTGATCTTGTCCGCGGCAAACCCGTTGACAAGGCTTTAAATATTCTTTCTTTCACACAGAAGAAGGCTGCCGGAATCGTCGGTAAAGCATTGGAATCTGCTATTGCTAACGCAGAACACAACTTCGGTGCTGACATCGATGAGCTCCGTGTTACTTCTATCTATGTTGAAAAGGCCGCTACTCTGCGTCGTTTCTCTGCTAGAGCTAAAGGCCGCGGTGCACGTATCGGTAAGCAGACTTGCCACATCTATGTGACAGTTGGCGATACTCCGGTCAAGAAATAACAGGTGACGTATGGGACAGAAAATTAATCCAACAGGCTTCCGCCTTCCTGTAACACACGACTGGACCTCTCGTTGGTATGCTACTGGCCGCGATTTTTCCCGCACTTTAGCAGAAGACTTGAAGGTTCGTGAGTACTTGGGTGAAAAGCTCAAAAACGCCTTTGTCGGCCGCATTCTTATCGAACGTCCGGCTAAGAATGCCAAGATTACTATTTACTCTGCTCGTCCAGGTATGGTAATCGGCAAGAAGGGTGAAGAAATCGAAGTTTTGAAGTCTGCCATCCAGAAGATTATGGGCGTTCCAGTCCATATCAACATCGAAGAAATCCGCCGCCCGGATTTGGATGCACAGTTGATTGCTGACGGTATTACTCAGCAGTTAGAAAAGCGTGTCATGTTCCGCCGTGCAATGAAGCGCGCAATGCAGAATGCAATGCGTCTCGGCGCACAAGGTATCAAGATCATGTCCTCCGGCCGTTTGAACGGTGCTGAAATCGCCCGTACAGAATGGTACCGCGAAGGTCGTGTTCCTCTTCATACTTTGAAGGCTGACATTGACTACGGTTTCTCCGAAGCCAATACTACTTACGGTATTATCGGCGTTAAGGTTTGGGTCTACAAAGGCGATAACCTTGGCCGTGATGCAGTTCAAGAAGCACCGGCTCCGGAACGTGAAGACCGTCGCAACCGCCGTCCAGCCAAACCAGCTGGCCGTCGTTCCCGTAAAAACGCCGAAGGCGCAAAGAGCGAAGGCAGACAGCGTCAGCAGAAACCTGCTGCAGCCGAAGCTCCAGCTAAAGAAGGTGAATAACGATGCTTCAACCAAATAGAACAAAGTACCGTAAAGACCAGAAGGGCCGTAACTACGGTTTGGCTCAGAGAGGCGCAAAAGTCTCCTTCGGTTCTTTCGGTTTGAAAGTTACAGAACGCGGTCGTCTGACAGCCCGTCAGATTGAAGCAGCACGTCGTGCTATTACTCGTCACATTAAACGTGGCGGTCGCGTTTGGATCCGCGTGTTCCCGGACAAACCAATCTCCAGCAAACCTGCTGAAGTCCGTATGGGTAACGGTAAAGGTAATCCGGAATACTGGGTAGCCTTGGTACAACCGGGCCGTGTTATTTATGAATTAGACGGTGTTGATGAAGAGTTGGCTAGAGAAGCTTTCCGCTTAGCAGCTGCTAAGTTGCCTTTGAAGTCTATTTTCGTTACACGCCAAATCGGCCAGTAAGGAGATAGTAAATGAAGGCTAAAGATAAAGACTTACGTGCTATGGACATGGACGGTCTCAAGAAAGAACTTCAAGAGCTTTTGAAAGCTCAGTTCAATCTTCGCATCCAAAAGTCCCACCAGCAGCTTCAGAATACAAGTCTTATTAGAAAGACTCGTCGTGAAATTGCTCGTGTCCGCACCATCATGACTCAAAAGGCAGCTTCCAAATGAGCGAAACAAAACTTCAACGCACATTGATCGGTAAAGCTACCAGCACAAAGATGGATAAAACCGTCACTGTATTGGTAGAACGCAAAGTCAAGCATCCGATCGGAAAAATTGTCATCAAGAGCAAGAAGTATCATGTTCATGATGAAAACAACGATGTGAGAGAAGGCGATATCGTTGAAATCGCAGAAACAACCCCGATTTCTCGTACGAAATCCTGGAAAGTTTCTAAGATTATCGAAAGAGCTGTAATCATCTAAGTTGTAACAAAAAATCAGAAGAGCTTGCAACTATATCTTTGATTAGATATAATTGCGGCTCTTTTGATTTATAGGCAAACCTATAGGTCTTTACTGGGGAATCAGATCAATGGAGCTCCTTCAACCCTTTTTGAAGGCTTCGCGAAATTGTGATGAGGACTCTTCTCCCGGACGGGACCAATACTATCCGAGGACATTTTGTCAAACTTGGAATAAGTTGGGAATATTAAAACATGATTCAGATGCAATCTAATTTGAGCGTAGCCGACAACACCGGCGCACGTTCAGTACAGTGTATTAAAGTGTTGGGCGGCTCTAAGCGCCGTTATGCAAACATTGGCGACATTATCAAAGTGACCGTCAAAGAAGCCGCTCCCCGTGGGCGTGTAAAGAAGGGCGAAGTCTACAGTGCTGTCGTGGTTAGAACTGCCAAAGGCGTACGCCGCCAAGATGGTTCTTCCATTTCTTTCGACGGTAACGCAGCTGTCCTGCTTAACAACAAACTCGAACCGATCGGAACTCGTATCTTCGGGCCAGTTACACGCGAATTGCGTACTGAGCGCTTCATGAAGATCGTTTCATTGGCTCCTGAAGTTCTTTAAGGAGAACAGAATGCAACGTATTCGTAAAGGTGATGAAGTTATCGTTATCACCGGCCGCGATAAAGGTAAAAAAGGTACAGTGACTCAGGTGCATCACGACGGTAAAGTTACCGTAGAAGGCATCAACATTGTTAAAAAGCACGTTAAGCCGAATCCTATGCTTGGTCAGGCTGGCGGTATTATGGACAAGACACTCCCAATCGACGCTTCCAACGTCATGCTTGTCAATCCTAAGACTGGCAAGGGCGACAGAGTTGGTTTCAACGTAGTTGACGGCAAGAAAGTCCGCGTCTTCAAGAGTGACGGCTCCACAGTTGGCGCAACAGCATAAGAGGTCTTAACAAATGTCTCGTTTTCAGAAGAAATACCTTGAAGAAGTCGTTCCGGCTTTGACAAAAGAATTCGGTTACAAGACCACTATGGAAGTTCCACGTATCACTAAGATCACTCTTAACATGGGTGTCGGTGATGCAGTTACTGACAAGAAGCTTGTAGATCACGCTGTTGAAGATTTGACCAAGATCTCCGGTCAAAAACCAGTTGTCACCAAAACAAGAAAGGCTATTGCGAACTTCAAGATTCGTGAAAATATGCCGATCGGCTGCATGGTTACATTGCGCGGCGAACGTATGTATGAATTCCTTGACCGCTTAGTCACAATCGCTTTCCCGCGTGTTCGTGACTTCCGTGGTGTTAGCCCACGTGCCTTCGACGGCCGCGGCAACTACAACGTAGGTTTGAAGGAACAGATTATTTTCCCGGAAATTGAATACGACAAGATCGACAAACTCCGTGGTTTAAATATCAGCATTACAACAACAGCCAAAACTGACAAGGAAGCCAAAGCACTTTTAGGCGCCTTTAAGTTTCCATTCCGCAACTAAGCGAGGTGATTTAATTGGCAAAGCTTGCTTTAATTAACCGTGAACTCAAGCGCCAAGCTTGCGCACAGAAGTTCGCCGCAAAACGTAAAGAACTTAAAGATATTATTAACGATGCTACCCGCTCGATGGAAGAGCGCATGGAAGCTCGCACCGCTCTTCAAGCATTACCACGTAATGCCAGCCCATGCCGTCAGCGCAACCGCTGCGGTTTAACAGGCCGTCCACGTGGCACATTCCGTAAATTCGGTTTGGCTAGAAGCAAGATTCGCGATGCAGCTATGCATGGTGACATTCCCGGCCTGACTAAGGCCAGCTGGTAAGCGAGGAGATTACAAAATGAGTATGAGTGATCCGATCGCCGACATGCTGACCCGCATTCGCAATGGTCAGACAGTGGACAAGGCGGAAGTAACAATGCCATCTTCCAAGTTGAAGGTTGCAATTGCTAAAGTTTTAGAAGACGAAGGTTATATCTCTGGTTACACAGTTGATGCCAACGAAGGCAAACCAGTTCTTCACATCGGTTTGAAGTATTACGCCGGCCGTCCGGTTATTGAACGCATCGAACGCGTTTCTCGTCCTGGACTCCGCGTTTACAAGAACCACTTGACTATTCCACAAGTCATGAACGGTTTAGGCGTTGCTATCGTCTCCACTCCAAAGGGAGTTATGACAGATCGCAAGGCACGTGAAGCCGGTATTGGCGGCGAAGTTCTTTGCTACGTCGCTTAATCGTGAGGAGGAATAATGTCTCGTGTAGCTAAAATTCCGGTAACAATCGCCAAAGGCGTTGAAGCCAAAATTGAAAATGGTGTTATCACCATCAAAGGCCCAAAAGGTACATTGACCCAGAAGCTTGACCCACGCGTTGAAGTCAAGGTTGAAGACGGTCATGTCCACTTTAAAGCATTAGATCAGAGCAAAGAAGCTAACGCAATGAGCGGCACACTCCGCGCTTTGGTCAACTCCATGAACAAGGGTGTTTCCGTTGGCTGGTCCAAGAAACTCCTTCTTGTTGGTGTGGGTTATCGTGCACAGGCTCAGGGCGATAAGCTCAACCTGTCACTCGGTTTCTCTCATCCGGTTGTCTATCAAATGCCTGCCGGTACAAAGGTAGAAACTCCGACCCAGACTGAAATTGTGATCCACGGTGCAGACAAGCAACAAGTCGGTCAAGTTGCTGCTGAAATCCGCGCATTCCGTTCACCTGAACCTTATAAGGGCAAGGGCGTTCGCTACGCTGATGAACACGTGATCATTAAAGAAACTAAGAAGAAATAATCGTACGGAGTCTTAAAGTGATCGACAAGAAAGCAAATCGTCTGCGCCGTGCACGTGCAACACGTGCACGTATCAGACACATGAACGTTAATCGTTTAACCGTTCATCGTACAAATTTACATATTTACGCACAGATTATTTCTGCCGACGGTAAGAACGTTCTGTGCGCTGCCTCTACTCTCGAACCTGAAGTAAGAGCTGAATTGGCAGGTGTAAGCGGAAAGGGCGGCAATGTCAATGCTGCTAAGCTCATCGGTACACGCATTGCTGAAAAGGCAAAGAAAGCCGGTATCGAAAGCTGCGCATTCGACCGTGCTGGTTATAGTTATCATGGCCGTGTTGCTGCGTTAGCAGAAGCTGCTCGCGAAGCCGGTCTCAAGTTCTAAGGAAAAAAAATGGCAAAAGTACCAGCTAAAGGCGCTGCAGCCGAGGAACAGGACGACGGCATTCGCGAAAAAATGATTGCTGTAAACCGCGTCACCAAAGTTGTTAAAGGCGGTCGTATTCTCGGCTTTGCTGCTTTAACAGTTGTTGGCGACGGAGACGGCGGCATCGGTATGGGTAAAGGAAAATCTCGTGAAGTTCCTGTATCCGTTCAGAAGGCTATGGATCAAGCCCGTCATTCCATGGAAAGAATTCCATTGAAGAACGGCACAATTCATCACTCAGTAGTCGGCCACCATGGCGCTTCCCGCGTTATGCTTCTTCCGGCTCCTGAAGGTACCGGTATCATCGCCGGCGGCCCGATGCGTGCTGTATTCGATGCAATGGGTATCCGCAACATCGTTGCTAAGTCTCATGGCTCATCCAACCCATACAACATGGTTCGTGCAACTTTAGATGCTCTCAGCCATCTTCGCACACCAAGCGAAATTGCTGCTAAGCGCGGCAAGACCGTTGAAGAGTTGTTAGGTTAAGAGATTGGAGAACAAAATGGACAAGAAGACTGTCAAAGTTACATTGGTCAAGAGCCCGATCGGCTGCAAAAAAGCCCATCGTGCTACTGTTCTCGGTCTTGGATTGAGAAAAATTCGTCAAACCCGTGAACTCGAAGATACACCAGCAGTTCGCGGCATGATCAACACCGTATCTTACTTAGTACGTGCTGAATAATTGAGGAAATAACAATGAGACTTAATACAATTCAGCCAGCTGAAGGTTCCAAGAGCGCAGCTCACCGCGTTGGCCGCGGTGTAGGCAGCGGCTGGGGCAAAACAGCAGGACGCGGCCACAAAGGTCAAAAATCCAGAGCCGGTGGATTCCATAAAGTTGGTTTCGAAGGCGGTCAGATGCCATTGCATCGTCGTCTTCCAAAGCGTGGTTTCACATCTTGGACACACGCTAATGTTGCAGAAGTTCGTTTGTCTGACTTAGAAAAACTTGGTCTTGATGAAGTCAATCTTGGCGATCTCATCAACGCCAATGTTATCAAAGCTGACTCCAAGGACGCACGTGTCATTCTTTCCGGCGAAATTACCCGCAAGGTAGTTGTTCGCGGAATGTCTGTCACCAAAGGTGCTAAAGCTGCTATTGAAGCAGCAGGCGGCAGCGTCGTTGTAGAAGAAAAGAGCAAGTAATCAATTCATAAGGAACCGTCAACGTGGCCAAAAATACTCCGGCGAAAGCCAGCAGCAAGTACGGCGATTTATATCGTCGATTGATATTCCTTCTTCTTGCTCTCGTCGTATTTCGTATCGGCACGCATATTCCGGTTCCGGGAATCGATCCAGTTACTCTGCGCGAGCTGTTTAATCAGCAGCAAGGCGGCATCTTAGGACTGTTCAACATGTTCTCCGGTGGCGCCTTGTCCAGGTTCTCCATTTTTGCACTTGGTATCATGCCGTACATCTCGGCATCCATCATTATGCAAATGCTCTCTTATGTGCTTCCTTCCCTTGAAGCCTTAAGAAAAGAAGGTGAATCCGGACGCAGGAAAATCACTCAATACACTCGATACGGTACTTTATTGCTTGGTGCATTCCAGGCATTAGGTATCGCAGTCGCATTGGAAACACAGCCCGGATTGGTTATCGACCCGGGTATGTTCTTCCGCTGCGTCTGTGTAATTTCTCTCGTTACTGGCACCATGTTCTTAATGTGGCTTGGCGAACAAATTACAGAGAGAGGTATTGGAAACGGTATTTCCATCATTATCTTTGCCGGTATCGTTGCAGGTCTTCCGGCAGCCGTCAGCAGCTTGTTCCAGTTGGTTTCCACAGGAGCAATCAGCCCGCTGTCCATGATCTTCATTATCGCCATTGTGATTTTGGTTACCGCTTTCGTTGTGTTTGTTGAGAGAGGACAACGCAGAATCACAGTCAATTACGCTAAGCGTCAGATTGGCAACAAGGTTTACGGCGGTCAGAGTTCTTATCTTCCTTTGAAGATAAATATGGCTAACGTAATTCCTCCTATCTTCGCATCTTCCTTGATTCTCTTCCCAGCTACATTAGCCGGATGGTTTACAAGCGGAGATTCCACACGTTGGATTCGCGACTTGGCTGCTTCTTTATCTCCCGGCCAACCGTTATATACATTGCTTTACGCAGCTTTGATTATTTTCTTTGCTTACTTCTATACGGCATTGGTTTTCAATCCGAAAGAAACTGCAGAGAATCTTAAGAAGAGCGGCGCATTCGTTCCAGGTATCCGCCCGGGTGAACAGACATCACGCTACATTGATAAAGTTCTCCTTCGCTTGACATTAGCAGGCGCGTTCTATCTGGTGTTTGTATGCTTGGTTCCTGAGTTCTTGAACTTACGCTTTAACGTTCCTTTCTACTTCGGCGGTACATCCTTATTGATCGTCGTGGTAGTAACCATGGACTTTATGAGTCAGGTTCAGGCTTATCTCATGAGCCATCAATATGAATCGTTACTCAAGAAGACAAACTTCAAGGGTTTCGGTCCAGGTTCCCTTCCCCGTTAAAGGAAAGTAACCATAAATTTGCGCAAGAGTGCGTGATTTTTGATAAAATCACGCACCTTACGCTTAACTTGTCTTTATGCACTACATTTAGACAAGTTTTAACTTGTTGATTTTGCGAGAAGTCAACACACATTTGGAGATTAATATGAAAGTAAACGCTTCGGTCAAAAAAATGTGCCGTAAGTGCAAGATTATTAAGCGCAAAGGTGTGGTTCGCGTAATTTGCTCCGATCCACGTCATAAACAGCGCCAAGGCTAAAGAGGTTAAATAAATGGCTCGTATCGCCGGTATTAACATTCCACCGAATCAGCATGCTGAAATCGGTTTGACCGCTATCTACGGTATCGGTCGTCCACGTGCACGCCAAATTTTGGAATCGGTTGGTGTAGAAACATCTAAGAAGGTAAAAGACCTTACAGACGCTGAACTGGAAAAGATTCGTGATGCAATCGGCCAGTTCACAGTTGAAGGTGACCTTCGTCGTGAAGTTCAGTTATCAATTAAGCGCCTTATCGACTTAGGAACTTACAGAGGAATGCGTCATCGTCGTGGTTTACCTGTTCGCGGACAGAGAACACGCACCAATGCTCGTACCCGTAAAGGTCCGAAGAAAGCTGGTGTAGCGCTCAAAAAGTAAGGTATAGACGACTATGGCAGGTAAGATTCCAAACGCTCAGCAGATCGCTGCTCAGCGCGCACGTAGAAAAGTTAAGAAAGTTGTTAACGAGGGTATTGCTCACGTTCACGCTTCCTTTAACAACACTATCATCACAATTACTGACCGTCAGGGTAATGCAATTGCTGCATCCAGCTCCGGCGCTCAGGGTTTCAAGGGTTCTAGAAAGTCCACTCCGTTCGCTGCACAGGTTGCTGCAGAACAAGCCGGACGTCATGCTCTTGAATACGGTTTAAAGAATGTTGAAGTCCGTATTACCGGACCGGGACCTGGCCGTGAATCCAGCGTCCGTGCATTGAATGCACTCGGCATTCGCGTCACTTCGATTCAGGACGTTACACCAGTTCCTCACAACGGTGTTCGCCCATCTAAGCGTCGTCGTGTTTAATTAAACAAATTCCCGCGTTTATCAGTTCTAATCTGATGGACTGAATGTGGAACACACAGGATAAGAGAAACAAATGGCTCGTTATACCGGACCTAAAGAAAAGCTCGCACGCCGTGAAGGCTGCGACTTGAACTTGAAGAGCGCAAGACGTTCTTTCAGTTCAAAATGCAAATCCGAAGAAGCTCCTGGTCAGCATGGCCGCACTTCCGGTGCCAGATTGTCTGACTATGGTCAGCAGCTTCGTGAAAAGCAAAAAGTTAAACGTATGTACGGCGTTCTCGAACGTCAGTTCAGACTTTATTTTGAAAAAGCCAATTCTATGCGCGGCAACGTTGGCGAACAGTTACTCGGTTTGTTAGAGTGCCGTTTAGACAACGTCGTCTACAGAATGGGCTTCGGCTGCACACGTGCAGAAGCTCGCCAGTTGGTTAGCCACTGCGCTGTTACAGTCAACGGTAAGAAAGTAAACATTCCTTCCTACCAAGTTCGTGCCGGCGATGTTATCGCTATTCGCGAAAAAGCCAAAAACCAAACCCGTATCAACGAAAGCGTTAAGATGGCTGAATCTAACGGTTTCCCTGATTGGGTTGCAGTTGATTCCAAGAAATTGGAAGGTACATTCAAGAACGTACCAGCTCGTGACGAAATCGCTCACGACGTCAACGAATCTCTGATTGTTGAGTTTTACTCTCGCTAATTTATGTCACAGCGGTGTAGTGCGCCGCTTGATACAATGTCTACGATCCGGTCTTTGGGGCTCGGATCGTAAACTCGTTTTTAAAGCCCCGTTTTTCCTAGCAGCCTTATCGGTGTAACGAGCCGAGGGTATTGTAAAAAGGATATTCAATGTCGGTTAACAATCTTTTAAAGCCACGCAGCATTGAAGTTGAAACAGCTGAAGGCAATCCATATTCCGCAACAGTAACCATGGAACCGTTTGAAACCGGTTACGCTCACACTCTTGGAAATGCTCTCCGCAGAGTTCTTTTGAGCTCCATGATTGGTTATGCTCCAACTGAAGCACAGATCGCCGGTGTTGTACACGAATACAGCCAGATCGACGGTGTTAAGGAAGACGTTGTGGACATTCTTCTTAACGTTAAGGGCGTTATCTTCAAACTCGAAAACAGAGATGAAGTTACCGTTACATTGCGTAAAGAAGGCACAGGCCCTGTCACAGCAGCTGACTTCGATTTACCGCACGACTGCCAGATTTTGAATCCTGACCATGTAATTGCCAACCTTTCCGGCGGCAAGCTTGACATGCAGATCAAGGTAGAAAAGGGCAGAGGCTACCAGCCAGGCGATATGAGAGCTCTCAAGGATGATTACAGCAAAGCCACTATCGGCAAGATCATCATGGACGCTTCTTTCTCTCCTGTTCTTCGTGTTGCTTACAAAGTTGAAAACGCTCGTGTTGAACAACGTACAGACTTGGACAAACTTGTTCTTTCCGTTGATACAAACGGCGCCATCCTTCCGGAAGAAGCAGTCCGTCAGGCTGCCCATATTCTTCAGGATCAGCTTTCCGTCTTCGGCGGCATTGCCACTATCGGCATTGAACCAGTTGTTCCGGTTCAGGCTCAGCCTGTAATTCCGCAGCAGCAGGAAATTCCGGTTGTTAAACCACAGCCTCCAGTTGATCCGATCCTCCGCCGTCCGGTTGATGATCTTGAATTGACAGTTCGTTCTGCCAACTGCTTGAAGGCTGAAAATATTTACTACATCGGCGACCTTATTCAGAGAACCGAAAATGAACTTCTTAAGACACCTAACTTAGGCAGAAAATCTCTTAACGAGATCAAGGAAGTTCTCGGAACTCACGGTTTGACTTTAGGTATGAAGTTAGACAACTGGCCACCAGTAGGACTTGATTACTAATTTTTTGTAGTACTTGTCGTATTTATTGTTTTAAATCAGAAAGCTGTGTACAATCACGGCTTTCAAACCCGCCCGCCCGGTAGGGATAGAAGAGACGGGAGATGCCTAAAAGGCACCCTAACAAAGACTTTTTAAGGAATTTATAAAATGCGTCATAAACTTGGTCTCCGTAAATTAAACCGTACATCTGCACACCGTTTGGCAATGCTCCGCAACATGATGAACTCCCTTCTTCGTCATGAAGCTATCAAGACAACATTGCCGAAAGCAAAAGAACTTCGTCGCGTTGTAGAACCGATGATCACTCTTGCTAAGGAACCGACAGTTGCCAACAGACGTTTGGCTTTCAACAGACTCCGTGATCGCGAAATGGTTGTCAAACTCTTCAACGAAATCGGACCGATGTTCAAAGAAAGAAACGGCGGTTACACTCGTATCCTTAAGATGGGTTACCGTGTAGGCGACAATGCTCCGATGGCTTATGTAGAATTGGTTCAGAAGACTACGGATAACAAGCCAGCTGCTGAAGCAAAAGAAGAAGCTAAAGCTGAATAATTTTTAGTTTCGATGATATTTTCAAAGGTCCGCAAATCGCGGACTTTTGTTTTGGGAGGTACTAATGGGAAACAAGGCTGAAACAGAACTCGATTCCATCCGTTTAGATAAATGGCTTTGGGCTGCACGATTTTTCAAAACCAGAACTCTTTCTCAAGACAATATTGAATTGGGCCGTGTAAAGGTCAATAAGGCTCGTGCTAAGGCGAGTAAAGAGGTCAGAGTAGGAGATGAGCTGGAAATATTTCGAGGCTCTGAGCGCTTTATAGTGATTGTTAAAGCTCTTTCCGGAAAAAGAGGCCCGGCTCCTGTTGCTGCGACTCTTTACGAGGAGACGGAAGAAAGTAAATTTAAACGAGAACAGATTAAAGAAGCCGCGGCTTTAATACCGGTTCCCGGAGCTGATCACAAAGGGCGCCCAACTAAACGTGAAGGGCGAAAACTTCGTGAGTTTCAGCATAATTTCAATCCTACCCATGATTTTTGATAGAGAAATCTCTATCTCAACTACCTAAATGGTTTGGTTGTTGCCTCTACGGATATCGATGATAATTTCTTAATCACTTTGGGAGGCAATATGAAAACTATTTTTAAGATTTCCATGGCAGCGGCTCTTCTTTCTCTTTCTGCAGTATCTTCTTCCGGTGCCATGGCGGATGACAGCCAATTACTAGGATATTCAAAAGGTGCTACTGTCATCTCCCCTATAATAGAAAACGGTCAGATAGATACTATCGGCGGAATTATTTACTCTCAGATTAAAGGATTAAGACATAATCGTGCACTGCGTATGACAGTGCTGATTCCTCGTGACAACAAGCTCAAACCTGCGATCATTTATTTTCCCGGTGGCGGCTTTACTTCCGCCGATTATGAAAAGTACACAGAAATGCGGATGGCTTTGGCAAAGGCTGGATTTGTCGTAGCTGCTTGTGAATATCGTACCGTTCCGAATAAATTCCCGGCACTCCTGCAAGACGGTAAAGCAGCCGTTAGATTTTTAAGAGAACATGCTAAAGAATTCGGCATTGATCCCGAAAGAATCGGTGTTCTCGGAGATTCGGCCGGCGGTTATGTCTCTCAGATGGTAGGTGCTACCAATGGCGAAAAGAAGTGGGATGCAGGTGACTATTTGAATCAAAATTCAGATGTTCAAGCGGTTGTGTCCATTTACGGCATTTCTGACCTAAGAAATATCGGTGAAGGACATCCGGAAAACATTCGCAAAGTACACGACTCCGCTGCAGTCACGGAAGCTCTTTTAGTTAATGGCCCGGCATTCAGAGATTTTGCCGGAGCATCTGTTTTGGAAACTCCAGAGAAAGCCTTGGACGCGAGTCCTATCGGCCATGTTGACGGAACCGAACCTCCATTTCTTCTGATGCATGGCGCAGAGGATCCTTTGGTTAGCCCCATACAGAGCAAACAGATGTATGAAGCTTTGAAGCAAAAGAACGTTGATGCTCAATACATTTTGATGAAGAATGCTAAGCACGGTGATATCAGCTGGTATCAACCAAATATCATTAATGCCGTAGTAGAGTTTTTTAAAGCGAAGTTAGGAGCACCAAAAGAAGGTGGTGTTGAGACGACCGCACCCGGAAGCAACCTCTAATAAGACGTTGTAAAAGCTGAGAGGTTTGATTGTTTTGTCAAGCCTCTTTTGTTTTGGAATAATCTTGTATTGCGTATTATCCAAAGTTATAACAAAATTTCTAAAACAATAACTACCTAAGGTCTCATGGCAAAGTTTAGTCAAAGCTGGTATGCATCAATCGTTCAAGGGAAGAACAACACAAATTCTGCGGATGCGATTTACTCCAAAGTGCCGGTTATGCCATGGATTCATCATCGTTTGCATCCCCTTCTCGAAAAGCTCTTTATGAAGTTGGGAATCGCCAGAACATTGAGAGAAGGCGAGAAAATTTTTTCCTCAAAAGAGAAGGTAGACCACGTAGTTTTAGTGACAAAAGGTGTGACCGGTCGGGCAATTGGTTCCACTAGCGGCGAGACTCAGGCCATTGCTTTATCAACTCCCGGACATATTGCTGCCGGCAACCTAAATTTCTTTTCCGGCCGTCCTGCTGCCGGACATTACTTTGCAGTGACAAAGGCAGAGGTTGTCTGTGTTCCGCAAAGTATTTTGACAGGAGTCGCCAAACAGGATCGAATCATTAACGAGCTGCTCCAAGTCCAGTTTGAACTTGCAAGCCTCTCTGATCGTGTCGGTTTTTGCTGTTTGTCTCTATTGAGTACCGAAGACAAGCTCAAAGCATTGACTTCGACATGGGCCTTGAATTACGGAACTATGGTCTATGACAATGAAGGCAGAAAAATGATTCGTATGCCGGTGCCGTTGACTAGGAAGTATCAGGTTCTAGTGACAAATTGTTCTTCCGTATGGCTGGACAAAGTCCTTCATAAATGGATTCGTGAGAAGAACTGGAAGCGTGACGGAGAATTTGTTTTGGTGAATCCTGAGTTGCTGGAGCCGTTTTATCTGTGGATTAGAGGCTGTATGGACGAAGCTGATTCCTACAACTATCCTCGGACATTAGCCGAACAAATTCTGTTTGAAGATGAGCAGAACTAATGCACATTGAGCGCTGATAACTTGTTAGTGATAGTTGGGAAAGCGCAGTCGGTCCAATTAGGCCTTTTAGGAGACTCGCCTTAAAAGTTCCGGATAGATAGGTCGATAAGGCGCATTCAGCTTAAGAGCCCGCATTTGGAACTCGTTAAGAGCAGCGATAAAGGAAATAATAAAGATTCCAGAGTTTCCAACCAAATTATTGGCATATAAATCAATAGGATATTTTTGAACCAAGAGATAACCCTAAGGATAATTTCCTAGGTAATTGGGATGAGAAATCTAGGGATAACCAAGGAAAGTACACTAGTCTAATTGAGGCTTTGGGAAAATATTAGAGTGATAGCACCCCACTATAACTTCCTTCTCTCGGAGGAGATAATTAATGACAAACCTCAATGTAACTTTGAGCCGTCGCGGCTTATTCAAAACTATCCCAATTGCTGCAGCAGTACCGAGCGCAGCCTCGATGTTTATCACAGGAGCCGCTAAGGCACAGGAAGCTGAAGAAACCGGCTTTACTATCTGCGATAACTGCAACCAAATGCCGATGTGCGGTATTAAATTCCAAAAACAAGGCAACACCATTGTGTCTGTCGGTAATTGGAAAGAACATCAGCAGAAACTTCTCTGCAACAAGGCTCTGGCAACTCTGCAGAGACTCTATAACCCGAATCGCCTTCTTTATCCAATGAAGAGAACAAACCCGAAAGGCAGTGACGATCCTGGGTTTGTCAGATGCTCATGGGAAGAGGCTTTGGCTATGATTGCCGCCAACTTGAAGACAGTCCGTGAAAAATATGGTCCGGAATCCGTTCTTTTCTTCTGCGGTGACCCTAAGGAACCTCGTCCCGCTGTTATGCGCTTGGCTCGTCATTTCGGTTCTTGGCACTATGCTACTGAATCCTCCGTTGCTTGCCGTAAAGGTTCCATGCTTGCTGAAGAATTAACCTTCGGTGTGGAATATTCCGGCGGCGGCTGCGGCCCGAAAACTAAGAGCTATTTGGTAATCGCTACAAACGGCGCATGGTCAAAACCGCATGGTTGGTTAAATGGCGTAAGAGCTGCTAAAAAACGCGGTGTAAAGATAGTCGTTGTCGATGTCCGCCGTACAAAGACAGCTGAACTTGCCGATGTTCATCTGCAGCCTCGTCAGGGAACGGACGCTGCCTTAGCAGCCGGTGTTTGCCGTGTGCTGTTTGAGGAAGGTTTATACAACAAAGAATTCTGCGACAAGTGGGTTCATGGAGTAGAAGAGTACCGCAACTACTGCAAACAATTTACTCCGGAAAAAACTGAAGAGTTGACCGGTGTACCGGCAAATCTTGTTGTAGAAGCTGCTCATGCTTACGCTCAAGGTCCAGGCAGCTTTACTTTGACTTCTCAGTCATTGTCTCACTCTACAAACGGTGTAAATAATTCTCGTGCTTGGTTGTGCGTTCCCGTTATTCTCGGCTACGTAGATATTCCCGGCGGTGCATTATTCGGAGTTGGTCCGGAAGGCTATATCTGCCATGACAATGGTCTTACCAAAGAGTTTGTGGACTACAAGTGGTTCCAATCCCATAAGAAGGATCGTTTAGATAAGGACTTTGTGCCGGTTTGGAACTACACACAAGTCCAATTTAATCCGAATAAGCTTCCTGAATGGGTTAAAGAAGGCAAGCTTAAGGCTTTCTGCGGATTCGGTTTCAACGTCATGATTTGGCCGCAGCCGGATGTGTATGCCGAAGCTATCAAGAATATGGATTTTGCATTTGCAACCGACTACTTCTATCGTGATATTTCTCATAAGAATCTTGATTTGATTCTTCCGGCAGCGATGAACTATGAACGTTACGCTCCGTTTGCAACGTTCGGAAATAAAGTAGCAGTCAGAAAACCGGTCAAACCATTGGGCGAAGCTAAAGAAGACTGGTGGATTGCATTCCAGATCGGTGCGCTTGTTGCCGATCCGAAAGACTTCTTTGACGGCGATCCCGTTAAAGCCTGCGACTCCATTCTTCAGAAGTGGGGAACAACGTATGCAGAAGCTCAGAAGAATCTGCCTAACATGACCGTTGTCAAAGCACAGAAACAAGAACCGTTGAAGTACGAAAAAGGTCTCTTGAGACATGACGGTCAGCCAGGCTTTGAAACACCGTCCGGCAAGATTGAGTTGGTTTCTGAAATCACCAAGAAGTTCAACTTAGGAACTTATCCGGAATATCAACAGCCGATGCAGCCGACTGCTCAGTATCCTCTGAAGTTAATCAACGGTACACGTGCTCCCTACATCACACACTCCAAAGTACGCTCGGATTCTCCTTACTCTTTGGAAATTGAACCGATGTCTACCATCGATATCAATCCGAAAGACGCGGCAGCCAGAGGTATCAAGGAAGGAGACAAGATTGTTCTTAAGAATCAGAACGGCGAATGCCACGGCAAAGCCAGAGTCTCCATCATCGTTCCTCCGGGATTGGTAGGCATGCAGTACGGATGGAGAGGAAACCAGAACTCTCAAGTCCTTATTCCTCGTACATTCGACAAGCTGTCGGGCTACGCCCCGTACTTTGAAACCTGTGTTGAAATCACTAAGGAGGCCTGATCATGAGCAGATACGGAATACTCGTCAATGTTGACAACTGCATTGGATGTCAGGCTTGCTTTATTGCCTGCAAACAGGAAAATAAAGTTGCGCCGAACATTCAATGGAATCAAATTCACCGCAACGAAAACGTCAAAGAAAACATCATTAACTATTACCGTGTAAGCTGCCAGCACTGCGACAATCCAGCTTGCTTGCCCGTTTGCCCGGTCAAGGCTATCTATAAAGGACCAAACGGTGAGGTTCTTGTCGATCAGAACAAATGCGTCGGATGCAAGGCCTGCTTGGCTGCTTGCCCATATGGCGCTCCGCAGTTTAATACCAGCGGAAAGACTTCTTATTACGACAAGGATGAGTTGGTCATTGTTCCGTTGCTGGAGCACCAAAAGAGGACTCCGGGCAAAGCAGAAAGATGCACACTCTGCCCGCAGAGGACTTCTAAAGGCTTACCTCCGAAATGCGTGGAAGCCTGTGCAGTAAATGCATTGATGTTTGTCGACTATGACAACTTAACTGATGATCAGAAGGCCCTCGTGGCCAAGTCTGTGGCAATGAACGAAAAAGCCGGTACACAACCGAAGGTTCGTTATATTGCCAGCCATTGCGACATTGCCGGTCTAGCTGATAAAGTTAGATAGCCGATAAGTTGTTCAAAAATTACATAAACATTTTTGTCCCCGCTTGAGCAATTAGGCGGGGATTTTTAACGAAAGGAAGTGTATGACGCAGAGTGCAAAAGAATTTCTGGAGGAATACAAAGGCAGCCGGTTAGGTTGTTACGAATTCTTCAGTCACTTTTTCGGAGATAAAAGAGTTCAGCCGTTGCTGGATGTTTTTCCGATGGTAGAAGCTTTTGTCCGCGGAGAAAATGCTTTTTTAAGCGGGTCTAATGTGACGGCAGACACGCTTGCAGAGCCTCCTCAGGAAGGAAATAAACTGGAAGCCGAGTATGCAAAGCTGTTTTACGGCGTCGGCTCCAGAACCATTCCTTTGTCTGAATCCGTTTACAGAAGCGAAGAAGGAATTCTTTGCCAAGGTGCTTGGAGAGATATTAAAGAGCTTTACGGAAAGCATAATTTCCAGCCTAGGCCTGAAAAAGAAATGGAAGCTGATTCGCTTTCGATGGAAATGGCCTTTGCCACTGTTTTAGTCATGCAGGGCAAAGACGGAAAAGATCTTTTAGAACTGGTTGAGGGCCATCTTCTTCCGGTTGGTAAAGCTGTTGCAAAACAGATTCGGGAATCAACAGAAAACGAAGATCTGCAAAACATCGCTTCTACGATGACTGTGTTTTTGATGACGGAAAGAGCCTTGCTGGAGCAGAGTCTGAAGGAATAGGCTGAGAGCTTTTTGTAGTTTTGAAAAAGGACGGTAGTTGCGGAACGCCGTCCTTTTTTTGATCGTGTTAGGGGTCTATTTTTCTTGAAATTCTCTGTCCTTGCAGAATCTGTGGGCTAATAATTTTTTTTCTAAGGCAAGAGAGTTCTGAGATACACTCAGAATAGAAAGTTCAGGTCTCGGTTTATTGCCAGGCAGAATAAGGACAAAAGAAGGCCTGATTGACTTTAAATTAGACATCACCAAGGAGGAACTATGAACAAATTAAAGACTTTCTCAGCAACCGCTTTGGCCGCTGCACTGTCACTGGTCTCAGTGTCCGAAGCTGCTCCGCAGCGTGACCAATTTTATTGGCTAACGGAGATGAATAAGGCTTCCGTAGTCATCAACGCTGATGAGAATTTGTTAGATAAGGATTTGGCAAAAAGGATAGCAAAAGGAATTTCAGAAGTTGCTGCTGATGCTTCAAAACCTGGCGCCAAACGTCCGAACAAAGTGATCGCTTATGAACCGGAGTTGATTAAGAAAGTCGGAATGGATGCCACGATGCTCCACATCGGCCGCTCCAGCCAGGATATGCATGCCTCATATAACACAATGATTCTCAGAGACTACATTCTCTCCATTTCCGAGGCTCTGGCTAAGACAATGCAGCTCCTGCAGAACATCGCAGAGAAAAATATCGATACCGTCGTTCCGAATTACACCAACGGTGTTGCAGCTCAGCCCAATAGTTATGCGCACTATCTTTTCGGTTACCTTGCTTCCTTTGAACGTGATCAGCAGAAGCTGAAAGAATGCTATGAGCGGATTAACTATTCTCCGATGGGAACGACAGTTCTTAATGGAACCAGCTGGCCGCTGAATCGTCAGCGTATGTCGGATTATCTTGGTTTTAAGGCACCGGTGTTGAATGCATATGATGCTGCTCAGACAAAACCAATTGATGAATTGATCGAAATCTCCAACGTAGTTACAGGAATTGCTTTGCATGTCGGAACCTTCATCCAAGACGTAATGACGCAATACGCTCAACCGCGTCCATGGATTATTCTCCAAGAAGGCGGCGACAATACTTACGTTTCTTCCGCTATGCCGCAGAAACGTAATCCGGGACTGTTGATCAATACTAGGAAAGCTGCAAGCACAGTATTTGGCGATGCTCAGACAATGTTGATTCGTGCACACAATATCACTCCAGGATTTAGTGATCCAAAAGGAGCTTCTTACTGGCCGACGATGGAACAAACGCTGGCTATGCTGAAAAGTTTTGACAAGTGCTTAACGGCGTTAAGAATCAATCCAAAGCGTGCCTTGGAGGAGCTCAATCTTGACTGGACTGCTTCTCAGGAAGTTGCTGACGTTCTGATGAGAGAGTACAAGCTGCCGTTCCGCGTGGGGCACCATTTTGCAAGCCAGGTGGTCGGATATGCACGAGCTCATGACATCAAGCCGTTAGATTTTCCATATGCAGAAGCAAAGAGAATCTACAGCGAAGTGATTAAGTCCGAATATCCAACCGGCAATCCTAATCTGCCGATGTCTGAAGAGCAGTTTAAGGCTACTCTGAATCCAATTGAAATTATTAAGAACCGGAAGACCGCCGGAGGTCCGCAGCCGGCCGAGATGAGAAAGCAGCTCGATATTATGGAAGCTTCCATTAAGAACCAAGAGAAATGGACTCAAGAGCAGAAGCAAAAAATTAACGATGCTTTAGCCAAGCTTGATAAAGACTTTGCTGAATACTTGAAGTAATCAAGTAGTTTTGCAACGAACCGGTGGGTTTTTTCGTGAAGTAACGAAAAGAAGCACCGGTTTTCTTAGTTCACCGGTCAAAAAGTTTTACACGCTTACTGCTCAAATAAGGATGAACTCATGGAGGCTGCCGGCCGAGTTGATAAGCTTAATTACCATCATTTTGGAGATTTAAGCATGAAAAAACTATTAATCGCAGCTGCCGCAGCCTCTGCCATTTTGTTTTGTTCCACGGGGGTCTTGGCCCAAACAGCCAAAAGTCAAGTACCAACGCTGAAGCAGCAGGTTGAAGATCTGAAGGATGCGGTGCTGATGCTCCAAAAACGAGTGAACTATCTTGAAAGTATCGTTCCCACATCCTCCATTCCTTTGATGCCGGCTGATCCTAAGCTTTCTCCGGTATCTACTTCCGGCGCAGTCTTTCTTCTAGGCATTGATCAGCCCGTGAAGAACGGAAACGGTTCGGAATTTGTTCTGACGGTTGTCAATCCACAGAGCATTACCTATACGAATGCTCACTTTACGATTCACGTATTCGGCAAAGATGCCGAAGGCAATCCTGACGCCTACAAGAACGCTTATTTGCTGACGCGAGAAACCAAAGTTATTCAAGCCGGAAGCAAGAACCAATTCCGCTTTGTTGTTCCTGACATGCCGCTGGATAATTTTGCCGTTGCCTATGTGGTAGGCATTGAATTCGGCGGTATCGCCACAGAAAACGCCCAGTAAGACGAGATAATAAATTGAAAGCTCTCGCAGACGGCAGCGAGAGCTAATCGGCTTTATTCGAAATTTGGAACGAGACCTTTTGCTCGTGCCTCCTCGATTGCACTTCTAGCTGCCATAATTCGCTCGATGCATCCTCTGTTTTCTACCTGAGAAAACCAGTTTACAAAGTCTCTTATCGCGGGATCCGACAAATATCGATCACGCCGCGCAAGTATGTGCATATTCCAGTCCTGGCGCTCCCAGCCGGGAAGAATAGGAACTATTTTTCCTTCCTTGAGCTCTTGAACGACGTGGCCCAGATATAAATCCGGCGTAATGCCCTGGTGGTTCAACACCATGTTCCTAATAAGTAATTGATCGTGACTTAGATAAATTTCACGCCAATGAATAATGTTGCTTGGGACACCGTCACGATACAGAAGCATAGTCGGCGCATTATTGGGCATAACCTGTAATAGGCCGACATGCTGGGACAAATCTTCGGGTGTTCGAGGAACTCCATGAGCTTCCAAGTATTGCGGGGAGGCAAATATGGGCGTCGAGTTTGAAACCACGTGACGTGCAACGATTTCCGATTGATCTGCCGGTGAGTGGTTTACGACAGCAATATCGGTATCTCCATTTAACAGATCCCGAACTGTCATTTCCGGAAGCATGGAAAACTGAACGCGAGGATTGAGCCGAGAATACTGCATCAATTCCTGCGAATAGAACTGCTGAGTCATCTCGACCGGAGCAGAAAACCGAATCAAAATCTTATAAGAAGTACCTTCGCAAAACTCATCAAGTTTGCTGAATCCGTCTAACAAAGGTATGACCATCGGAAGAATCTGTCGACATCTATCCGTGGGAATGAACGGCCGTTTGTTTTTAACCAGAAGCTCAAAACCAACGTCTTTTTCTAATCCGGCAATAAGCCTGGAAACCTTTGCGCTGTCTAGATCAAGAAGCAGCGCCGTCTGAGTAATGTTGCCTGTCTCTACAGTGACTGTGAGCGCACGCCAGGCAAGCAAGTTATCTTTTTGCTTCATACTGCATTTTGAGGGGGTAGGTTTAGAGGTGATCCTATAGGCAAAAATCGTTCTGATCAATACATTCGTTGCGTGGTGTTCCTAAAATTTATCTATAACTTATTGAATTATTGGGACATTGTTATTTTTGAAGAGTGACAGACAAAAATGCTCTATTAACAACTGAAGAAGAAAAATAGAATGGAGTCATCCCCAATAACTAATAGCTCCCCATCATGAAAAACGTCACTCAAATACCACTTAGTCCTAAAGATTAGGGCTGCAGTTTAAAGGCCAATCCCGGGCCCACAGTTTTATTTATCTCGTTCTCATCGGATGCCTGAAGAGCATCCGAAGGGGAGGAATTTGTACCAATTTTTCTATCCCCCAAACTCTTAATCCTTGGAGTAACTTTATGAAACTATCCCAAATTAGCCGCAGAAGTTTCGTCAAGGCAGCCGCCGTTGCCGGCGCAACAGCAGCTTCGCCGTTTTCTCCGGCTTTTTCTGCCGGAACTTCAACTGCGCAAAAACCAACGGACTCTCAAAAAGACGACACTCAGATTATTACTACTACCTGCCGTGCCTGCATTCATAATTGCGGTGTCCGTGCTCATGTCCGCAACGGCCGTGTCATTAAAATTGAGGGAGATCCGAACTATCCGATGACAGACGGAACACTCTGCGCCAAAGGTCTCTCCGGCATCAATGCTCTTTATCATCCGGACCGCAACAAGTATCCGATGATTCGAGTCGGAGAGCGCGGAGAGAATAAATGGAAACGCATCAGCTGGGATGAGGCAATTGATATCATTGCTCACAAAATGATGGAAGCCAGAGAAAAGTACGGTGCTGAATCGGTAATGGCCTCCACCGGAGGCGGCGGAAACCCGCACTTTAGAATGATTGCCAGATTCTGCAACATTTTCGGTACGCCTAACTGGTATGAACCGGGATGCGCACAGTGCTTCCTTCCCAGAACATTGGCCTTCGGCATGATGTACGGCGGACCTTCTACATCCATCGCTGACGAATGCGCTCTGGAAATCTACAACAAAAACACTCCGATGAAAAACATCGTCCTGTGGGGAACTGACGTCTCCTACAGCTGTCCGGCAGGCGGCGGTCATGCCCTTGCTAACCTTCGGGCAAAAGGGGTTAAAACTGTTTCTGTCGACCCGAGATTTGCGCCGAGCGCAGCCAAAGCCGATGTTTGGCTTCCTGTACGTCCCGGTACCGACGTGGCTCTTCAGCTTGCTTGGATACGCTACATCATTGCTCACAATCTTTTCGACAAAGATTTTGTGCTTAAATGGACAAACTTGCCTTATCTGGTCGACACAAAGACTAAGATGACAGTCAAGGCCAATGAGCTTTTCAAAGACGGTAAAAAAGAAGATTTTGTGGTTTGGGATGCAAAAACCAACCAGCCTCAGCCGCTTCCCTATCCATGGAACGACAATCTTGATCCGGTTCTAGACGGCGAATTCACTTACAACGGGAAAACTTACAAGACCGGTTTCCGCCTGCTCAAGGAAAGAGCAGAACCATGGACACTTGAAAAAGCCGGAGAAACCTGCTGGCTGAAACCTGAAAAGATTGAAGAAGCGATCAAGATCTACGCTGAGGGCCCGGGAGGAATCTCCTTGGGTGTAGCAACCGACCAGAACCCGAACTCCGTTCAGGCGGCTATGGGTGCCGTCATCCTTAACGCCTTAATGGGATATGTGGAAAAACCCGGAACGCTGATGAACAGAAATCCATTGGCTGTGCCGCCTAAGAACAGCCTGGTATCCCGCTGTGAACGCCTGCTGCCTCCGGGTCAGCTTGCTAAACGCCTCGGCGGCGTAGAGTTCAAAGGACTTCTGTCTTGGGACGCAGCTCAGCCAAGCCGAATCCAGGAAGCGATTATGACCGGTAAGCCATACCCGATCAAAGTCTGGCTCGAGCGCTCCGGCAATAAGCTCGGAGTCGTCGGCGATGCAGGTTCTTGGGCTGAAGCCACTAAACACGTGGATTTCATCGTCCATATGTTTAACTATCCGACATCCTTCTCTATGTACGCGGATATGCTTTTGCCTACAACAGAATGGTTAGAAACCGATTTCCTTGCTGAGTCTCTCAATACGGTTTGGGCTCGCCAAGCTGTCGTGCATACTTGGGAAACACGCCACGAAACAGTTATTTGGTCAAAAATTCTCAAGCGCTGCGGTGAATTAGGTCACGAAGTATGCCGTAAGTCCTTTGACCCGGAATTTATGGGTGCAGATCTTCCACAGTGGGATTCAATGGATGAAATTTTGGATCTGAAACTCAAACCGCTCAATATTACGTTTGCTGAGTTAAAGAAAAAAGGCTTTATCGAAGCAATGCCGTATGACAAATGGAACAGCTACTATGTCTACAAGAAGATCAATCCGAAGACAGGTCTTCCGGTAGGCTTCGGTACAGCTTCAAAGAAATTGGAACTGTATACCGACCGTTTCATCACGATGGGGCGCACCGGTGCTCCGTACGCTCTGCAAAAACTTGATCCGGTAGAAAAAGACTACGATCCGCTGCCTTACTACATGGAACCTTACGAAAGTCCGAACAGAGAAATTGCCAAAGAGTATCCGCTTGTGATGACCAATGGACGTCTGCCTATGTTCCACCACAGCACTCTCAGGAATATTCCTTATCTGCGTGAAATCTATCCTGTTCCCGAAGTTTGGATTAATCCGGAGACGGCCGCCAAGTACGGCATTAAGCAAGGCGATTGGACATGGATTGAATCTAAGCGCGGTAAGACACAGGGTAAAGCAAGATTAACCGAGGGCATCAATCCGGGTGTTCTTTACATGGAACGCTTCTGGTTCCCGGAAAAACTTGCCTCTGACACTCACGGCTGGAAAGAAGCCAATGTGAACGTTCTCTCTAAGAACACGGCTCCGTTTAACGACATGGTAGGTACGTACACACTTCGCGGCTACCAAGTTCGAATCTCTAAAGCAGATAAAGGACCGGAAGGCGTATGGACGAAACCGGAGCAGTTCAAAGTCTGGATGCCCGCTCCATCAGAGAACACCCCAAAGATCGAAGGATAAAAAATGGCACAAAAAACTCTCGTAATTGACCTCGACCGCTGCATCGGCTGCTTTGCATGTGAAGTCGCATGTAAGAATGAAAACAATGTTCCTCTCGGTGTGTACTACAACAAAGTACTTTCCATCGGACCCGTCGGAAAATTTCCCGAACTCAAGCAGTACTTCCTGCCAACCGTTTGTCAGAATTGCCGCGACGCACCTTGCGTGAAAGTCTGTCCTACCGGAGCTTCCTTCAAAACCGAAGACGGCCAAGTACTCGTGGATAAGGAAAAATGCATCGGCTGCAAGATGTGCATCGCCGCTTGCCCCTACGGTGCCCGTTCCTTTAATCCGGAAAATAAGGTTGTGGAAAAATGTACTCTCTGCCGTCATTTGCAGGAAGTTGGCGAGCAGCCAGCCTGTGTTAAAGCCTGCTGTGCAAGCGCTCGTTTCTTCGGCGATATAGACGATCCGGAGAGCGAAGTTTCCAAGGTACTTGCCGCTGCCGGCGAAGAGAACGTCCACAGCATGCCGGACTCCGGAAACCATCCTTCCGTCCGTTATATTCTTCATAAGAAGACCGGTGAATGGATGAACAAACCTCCGAAGATGCTATAAGGAGAAGAAATGGTCGGCGACTGGACTTTATCAATCTTTGCAGCCTTACTTTGTGTAGGTGCCGGTCTTTTCGCTGCCCTGGCCGCTTCAGAGTTCTCCGACTTTACTGAGAGGACTCTGAAGATCTGCGCAGCACTCGGGTTTGTGTGCTTAAGTCTGGGCGGTTTTGCGGCGATCTCGAATCTTGGAAGGCCAAGTATGATTTTGGGTGTCTTCGGAAATCCAAAGTCATGGCTATTCTGGGAGATGATTGGCGTCACGGGCGCTCTGGCCGCAGGCTTGATTTATCTTATCTGCCTTTATCGAGAAGCGGATCAGACAAAGACTCGGGCCTTCAGCTTGATTTCAGCGCTTTTTTCTCTCATTGCGGTTTTCGCGCTTGGAGCGAATATGGTGATGAGCTGGCGTCCCGTGCTCAACTCTTACATGCTGATGCTTCCTTTCATCAGTTTGTACTGGAGCGCCGCTTCACTTTGCTTTCTTGTGGAAAGCGAATTTGAAGATGCTGAGATCGCTAAAGCAAAAATATCTTCTGCGGCTGCAGCTTGTGTGACCGGTCTTGGCTATGCGGCATATACGGGATATCTTCTTTCGGACCCGGAAACGTCGGAAGGGGCTCGCGAAATTCTTTCCGGCAGTCTGAGTCTGAATTTTTGGATCGGATGCGGCCTCTGCGGCGTTGTACTTCCGCTGGCGGGCGCCTTTACTAGAAAAGCAAAGATGCTCTTGGCAGCTGTCGGGTTGGCAGGGATTTTTATCGCCGTATTTGTATGGCAGAATTTGCTATTGGACATCGGCCAGGCCGCGTGGCATTTCTTCAAACCTTAATTCATAGGGTCGGAGCTTCGGCCCCGACCTGTTCTTGGGAACCAGACATGCAGCTAAATGATTCTAAGATAGTACTACCTATGTACCCGAGCTACGAGGAGTTGTTCGATTTCGAAATTAACTACACCTTGCTTTCTCGTTTATTCAAATCCGAAATCACGCAAGACGCAAAGGAGGCGCTTCTCGGTCTTAAGCTATCTGACTATTGTGACCATCCTCTTATCAGCAAAGGGGCGAGATGGATCGATGAAGCGATCCGTCAAGAGGGGCCTCATAATCAACTTGATCTTTTGGCGGCCGAGTACGCGGCAGCCTTTATCGGAACTGCAGGCTCGAAAGCTGCTTATCCTTATGAGTCGGTCTACACCAGTGCTCAGGGGCTCGTCATGCAGGAAGCGTATGAACAAGTCCGCAGAATCTATCGAGACCACGGTCTTGAAAATCAGAGCGACCTGTATGACGATCATATAGCGCTAGAGCTGGATTACTTGGCTTATCTTTGCCGGAGAGCAAAAAATGAGAAGCCTGCATCACCGGAATATATGAATTTTCTGCGGGATCAAGCGACATTTCTTGAGACGCACATTTTTAATTGGCTGCCTAAATTTCTCAACAAAATCTACGAGAATGTTGACTCTTGCTTCTACCGCGGAGCGGCGATGATGCTTGAAGGAACCTGTCAAGGCCATCAAAGGATGCTTAGCGGGGTGCAGTTTGACGAGGCCTCCAATTGAAAATTTAAATTTCCCCGATACCAAGAATTTCGTTACGAAGCTATAGGCAGATAGTCAGCTGGTAACTGAAACAATAAAACTATTGCTCTTTCCTCAAAAAATAATGATGACCTCGACTTATGCCCGCTTGGACTTTTGTTCTGAATCTCAAAAGTAAGGCATAGGCAATCTGTTGGATTAATCGGCAAGGAGGCTGCTGCTATGAGTTCTCAATCTTCTTCCATCGGCCGAAGGGGCCTTTTGTTGTCTGTGGGAGTTTCGGGTGCTCTTTTTGCGCTCGGCTGGGGCGCTTCCAAAGTCGAATCAGCACCCGTAATTCGACCGCCCGGAGGACAGGATAAAAACTTTTTGTCTAAGTGCATCCGCTGTGATCGTTGCCGAAGTATTTGTCCCACTAATGTTATTTCGATTGGAGGACTCGCGGACGGCGTCCTGAACCTGCGTACTCCGGTCATGAATTACCGATACGGTTCCTGCGACTTCTGCGACAAATGCATTGAGGTCTGCCCAACCGGAGCTCTTACGGCGTATTCGGGAGAGACTACACCGGTCGGAAAGGCTCGTTTAACCGACATCTGTATTGCACTCCGAACCCGGGCTTGTACAAAATGTAAAGAAGCCTGTCCTTATGATGCTATTTCTTTAGCCGAAGGCAAGGTTCCGGTCATTGACAATGACAAGTGCAACGGCTGCGGCGTGTGTGAAAATATTTGCCCGGCCAATGTGCTCCAGGCTTATACAGGACGCAATCAACGCGGCATCGAAATTCTGTCTTTAGAAGCTCTGAAAGCACAGGAGCAATCATGAAAAAATTTTCTATTCTTCGCGCATTGTCTCTTGGCCTTTTCCTTTTAGCCGTTGTGTGCGGTGTGATTTGGCAGACTGGGTGGGGGACACTTTCTTCCTTTGGCATTGGTTCTATCGCTCAGATTTGTCCGGTTGGCGCATTAGAAACTATTTTTGCGTCCGGTTCTCCGGCTTTATCCGTTCTAATTTGTCTTGGTGTATTCGTAGCGCTTGTGGTAGTGTTCGGGCGATTTTTCTGCGGCTGGCTTTGTCCCGTTCCGCCTTTAAGAAAAATCTTCGGAGCAGAACCAAAGCAAGAGACGTCTTGTGTGAATGATTTCGAAGATGAAGGCGCAAGTCCTTCTCGAGAAGAGACTTCTTCGGAACCCAAAAAATCGAGTGCTTCGGCTCAAACGACGTTGTCTTCCAAAGCTACTTTCATTAATTCAGCTGCACTTGAGAAGAAAGGACCGTTTTTTGTGCTGGCGGCCGCGCTAGTTTCTTCTGCAATTTTTTCTTTCCCTGTTTTCTGTTTAATTTGTCCGGTCGGGCTAACCTTCGCATTCATTATCGGCATTGTTCATATGCTGAAGTTCAATGACCCGACAATTACTCCGCTTGTGATTCTCGGAGTGCTTTTTCTGGAAATCTTCTTTTTGAGAAGATGGTGTCAATTTATTTGTCCAATCGGCGCCTTTATTTCTTTAGTGAGCCGATTAAATAAGACATTCGTTCCGAAGGTTGATGGTCAGAAGTGTCTCCGAGCTTTCGGCCTAAACTGCCAGGTCTGCAGGAATGCTTGTCCGGAGGGAATTGATCTGAAGAAGACGGTTCCGAGTGCGGAAAGTTCCAGATGTCTGAAATGCGGAGCTTGTGCACAGCGGTGCCCTGTTTCTGCGATTTCTTTTCCACTCTTAAAGAAGTTGAAATGTTCGGAGGGAAAGACTGCTAATGTTGTCTATCTAAAAGAGACGTTCCCAAGAGGAGCTGCAACGGAACAATCTGTCGTTTCCAAGGACTCTTTTGATGCTCCTCAAGAGACCTTCTCTTTGAAAAACGCCATTCTTGAAAGCAGCCGATGCATTCAATGCGGAGCGTGCGTGAAAGCTTGTCCGCAGCACAATCCTATTCCCGAGGTGCTCCGATCCATTGCCGCAGGCGATACAAAAGCGGCCGGGAAAATTTTGATGCAGTCAGGGAAAATGCCTGAACTTTGTTCTCAGCTCTGTCCCAAAGATAAATTTTGTATGGCGGCATGTCCCTTGGGTGATTTCTCTGATCCAATCAATATTCACGCATTGATGTACTTTGCCTCTTCGCGGTCGCTTGATCGAGGATACAAGATCGCAAGAGCTCGGACGATGAAGAAAAGTCCTTCCGTCGCAGTAATCGGAGCCGGACCCGCTGGTCTTGCTGCAGCTGATGTTCTTCGTGCTCAGGGGTACAAAGTTACTGTTTATGAACGGGAAAAAGAGATCGGCGGTCTGACGATGTTCGGAATTCCGGCTTTCAAACTCTCCAAAGAAAGAATCCTTACCCGCAGAAAGCTCTATGAGAAATCCGGCATCGATTTTCAGCTCGGATATGAAATCAAGTCGGCACAAGAGCTCCTGGCTATCGTTGATACGCACGATGCAGTTCTCCTTGCAATTGGTGCGGAAAATCCAATTCATCTAAACGTACAGGGAGCAAATTTAGATTTTGTTTTCCAAGCTCTTGAATATCTTCATGGAGAGTCAAACCTGACATCGCTGACTCAAGACAAGAACGTAGTCGTTTTAGGAGTTGGAGGAACCGCCTTAGATTGTGCTCGGACCGCATTGCGTCAAGGCGCTCGAACGGTCACCTGCGTGTTCCGCAAATCTTTGTTGAAAGCCAATCCGCCAAGGGAGGACTACGAGGGTGCCCTTCGGGAGGGAGCTAAATTTTTAGAGGAAACGGAAATTCAATCGGTTCAACCGGATAAAACAGTTAAAGTCATAAATCGGGAGGGGATCTGCGAAGTGTTAAAAGCCGATCTGGTGATTTGTGCTTATGGTTTCAGCGGTCCGAGAGAAGAAGTTTTGAAAGAAGCCGGGATTGTTATTTCCAAAGGGTCTTTACATACCAATCTTCCCAAGGTGTTTGCTGCCGGAGATGCGGTGAGCGGACCAAGCTTTGTGACGACAGCTATAGAAAGCGGGCACGGTGCCGCAAAGGCTATTAGCCAATTTTTGAGCGACGGCTGTCCAGAAAAGAAGCGTTCGAGGCAAAACAGGAAAAATAAAGATGACGGACAAATTAGTAATCGAGAACCTGCTCAACCGGCTATTAGTTAAGTGCAGCACTGAGATTGAGCGCAGAGCCCGGTCAGGAGGAGCTAGTGCAAATTCTGCGCAGATAACTTTCGAAAGGAATCGCTGTGTCAGAACGCTTTTCCCAAAATCTTCTTGCGAAAAGTGCATTGATGTCTGCCAGCCAAAGGTACTTAGTCTTAAGAATCAGTCCGTTTCCATCGAGGAAAGCTCTTCATGTACCGGGTGCGGTAAGTGCATTAGAGAGTGTCCGACCGAAGCTTTCTCTTTTGGCCGGTTCCCGCTCTATAACTTGCTCAGCGCATTGAAAACGCATTTCTGCAATCTTCACGAAAGACCTTCACGCTCTCGACCCTTAGTTTTTGTTTGTCCTAAGGTGGCTCAGGAAAGCCATGCGTTTCCGACAGGTTGCTTTGGCGGCGTAAGTCCGGCGCTACTGCTTTTGGCCCATTTAATTTTTAATGCTGAAATTAAGCTTCATTGTTCGGATTGCAAAAAGTGTTGTGCAGCCTCACTAAACAACGCCGCTCAAAATCTTATCAACGCTTGCGAAAAGCTTTCATCAGATTTGGGCGTTGATTTCCGACCGACGCTTTTCGAGGCGCAGCCGGAGAACAATGTAGATCTAGGGCGCAGAAGGTTTTTTAGCCGGGTCTCTGAACGGCTTCAAGGAATTTGCGACGTGGCCTCTCTTTCAGGAGGTGCGCCTAAAACTGATAAAGTTTTTCCGATGCTTGAACGAGAACTTCTCTTAGCTGTTATCGAAATACTCAAAATCAAAGATCCTAAGTTCGAAATTCAGGCGAAATTTTTTCCTTTGCCCGGCGTATTTAAAGAGAAATGCAACGGCTGCAATTTGTGCGTTCTCTTATGCTCATCTGGCTGTTTAACTAGTAAAACCGAAGACCAGAGATTCAAACTGCTCGCTGATCCCCTTCGCTGTGTTGATTGCGGAAGATGTGTTGAAGTTTGTCCTTCAAAGGCAATGGTCATGCGGTTAATTCCCGGTTCCGAAGAAATCCTTTCCGATTCCGTAAGGATTGTTTTAACGAAAGACAATGCGCATGAGGATGAACAGGATCAATCTGCAGAAGCCCGGATGCGGGAATTTTTTGATACGCCGATCTATCGAAGCTGATTTTGGGAGATTTTGGAGCAGTGGATACCTACTCCAAATTAATGGGCTAGGAAGGTCAGAAAGAAGCTCCCACGTACTCTGAGACTTGAGCACAAAAGAGTTTTTGGAGCAAAGAATTCTTGAAAATTTTTAAGAGGTGCAATATCTCCAGCCACTGCGGCCTCTACAAACAAACAGACTGCGCCAAGGAAGCGCAGTCTGTTACAAGGATTACTTGCCTACTTCTCTGCCGGCAATGGTTCCGTAAATGAGTGCATCAGGAACGGCATTGCATCCAACTCTATTAGTACCATGAATGCCGCCTGTGATTTCACCTGCAGCAAACAAACCAGGAATTGGTTTCCCGGCCTTATTCAAGACTCGAGTGTCCTTATCGATTGTCAAACCACCCATCGTATGATGAACCGAAGGCGTCATGAGAGAGGCATAGTAGGGACCGCCCGGAAGTTTATTTCCATCTTCGCAGCTCATGCGGCCGAACTCATCTCCTTTCTGTGTCTTACAGAACTCATTCCATTTTTCAACAGTGCGCTTGAGATTTGCCGGATCCATTCCGACTTTCTTAGCAAGCTCTTCTAAGGTATCGGCTTTAAATGCTTTCTTTTGTTTTAAAAGATCAGAAATTAGGATTCCATAGGGGCCTCTGCCTTCTTTATCTTTTAGCAATGTCTGTTCAGTGCCGATGATGTAGAAGATATGATCCGGTTGGGCAAGAGCAGCCTTTGCCAGAACATCGCGTCTTCCTTGTTCGTTCACGAAACGATTGCCAAGTTTGTTGACGTAAATATTGGTTGATTCAACGATCTTGTGATTGGTCGAACCAGTTGCGGGATCAGTTGTCGGGAGAAGCTGGATATAACCCATGTCTTTTACGCCAGCTCCTACTTTCAAGGCCATATTGATGCCGTCACCGGTGATAGCCGGCATATTTGTGGTTTTAACTTTTTCGTCCAGCTTTTTATCCCAGAGCTCATCATATTCGTTACGCATCTTCACGTTGGCACCAAAACCGCCGGAGGCTAAGATGACTCCTTTGGATGCAAGAATCGTGTAAGTCTTACCATCTGGACCTTTGGCTTTCACACCGATTACTTTGCCGTCCTTGGTAATAAGACTTTCCGCTGGGGTGCTCATCATAAAGGCAACAGGTAATTTTTCGGCTTTGATGAGGTCCAAGTATGTGTCGATATAGCCCACGCCAGATTTGTAATTGCTTGCTCGGTGAGATCTCGGCCAGAGAGCCCCAACGAATTGTGTTGGTTTCTTCTGCCAAATGATTCCCATTTTTGCAAGGGTTCCTTGGATTTCCGGAGCTTCTTTAGTTAAACGATAAACAAGTTCTAGGTTTGCTTTGTAATCGCCAGCTTTCCAGCTTTGAAGAGCATGAAGTTCCGGAGTATCAAAAAGGCTTTCGGAACCTGACTTCTTATAATCGGCCCACTGTTGTTTGACTTGTGCAATGAGATCTTCCTGGAGCTTGTTTTGCGGTTTTTCAGCAAGAAGTTTTTCAATCGACTCTCTTTGACCGTCAGTCATCTTGATATCTTTTTGACCTTCTGGATCTGCTGCGTTAAAACAGCCGCCAGACACGGAGGTGTTGCCGCCCGCAAAGTGAGCTTTCTCTAGAACAATAACGTTTAATCCTCTTTGTGCAGCTGCGACAGCGGCTGATAATCCTGCTCCGCCAGCCCCAACTACAATCACATCAGTTTTCTCTTCAATATTACCTGTTACTTTTTGTGGCTGTGGCACCATCTTGGAGAAATCTTTTGGATTAAGCCCAGCCTGCTTCAAACAGTCTTGGACTGCGGCCTTGATTGCGAAGGTCGTTAAGGTGGCCCCAGAAACATTATTTACGTTGGTAGATTGATTTTTAACGATGTCGGCAGGAACTTTTGCTTTGGGGAGGTCTGCAACAGGATGAGTTTCACTCCAACTGAGAACCTTTACGTCCTCAATCTTATTGTTAGCTATTTTGACTTGGACCGTCACATCACCATTGCGGCCTAAGGTAGTTGCAGTGTATGTACCGTCTTTTGCCATTGAAGCTTCTTGAGCGCAGAATGCGGCCGCTACTAAGGCAGCAAGGACTGAAAATTTGAATTTCATAACTCTGTTCTCCTTGGAATGATTTTCACATAATCACGATAAGTGAAAATCCTGATAAGAACTAGTTAGAATTTCTGAAGTAGTTCTCAAAAATTAAGAAATAGCAGATGATCCCAAAAGAGAGCCTTTTAGCATGGAAAGTATTTCAAAAGACGTCGCAAACTCTGAATATTTCGCGAACGGCTATAGAACTTGATCTTGATTTGAAAACTGCTTCACGGATCCTTAAAGAACTCGAAAAAAATTTAGGCTTTTCTTTGTTTGATCGTTCCTCGCGGCCATTCCGAATGACGCAAGAAGCTGAGCAAATTCTTCCTTGTGTTCATCAGCTTCTGAAAAGTGAGGACAAACTGTCATTAAAGCTCCAAGAGGTAGCTTCGAAACCTATAGATGTCCGTTTGTCTTTACCGGTAAACATGACTCGAGAAGATCTTTTTCCTGTCATGGCGAAGTATCGGGAGCTTCATCCCAAATTCAATGTTCGTTTTCTCAATGATTGCGATCATCAACATTTGCTGGATGGAGAAACAGATATTGTTATGCTCCCATACAGACCTGAAAACGCCGACGGAAATCTCGTGCTGTTTGATGCCGGTTTTAGTTTCAACATGCTGTTGGCGAGCCCGGAGTATGTTGAGCGGAACGGAAGTCCTTCCTGCGTAGAGGACTTAAAGAATCACGTCTTGATTTTGCGCGACAGTCGAATATATCCAACGACCAGAACTTTAGAACATGCAGGTAAGTGCGTTTCATTAACTTCTGATTTTAAGCTTGTGTATCTTGGAGACGCTTTTTCCTGCAGAAGTGCTGCGCTTCTGGGACATGGAATTGCGGTGGACTTATCGGTCGCCTATTGCAGCGACGATATTAAGGACGGCAGGCTCATTCCTTTGCTTCCGGGATGGCATCGGCCACGATGGGATATGACAATTGCCATTAGAAAAGAGGACGCTGAGAATAAGCCTTTATACGAATTTGCCTCCTGGTTTGCCAACACTCAAAAGAAGGCTTATCCAAAGCGGTGGGGGCCGATTTTTGAAAAATATGGTGTGACACCATAAACCTCCTTTGAAGTTAAGTTGGTATGCCTGACTTCTAAAGGAGGTCTTCAAAAAGATCAAATATCAGATAGAAAACTCGGACACTTTTCCTTCGCACGGATGTCCGTTGGAGATCAGCAAAGTTTTTGAATTCAAATCCATGACCATAGAATAAATCGTACATGCACGAAGGCCGGAATCTCTGACGTCTTCGTGATAACAGAGTGATTCCGGGAAGAATTCATGTGAAGTCAATAGACTGTATACCGCATTAAGACCATCGGCTTTGCCAAGTTTTTTGATTTTCCGGCGAACAGTATTCAGGCGAGTGTAGGTTGAAAGCGGTCCGGCTTTGCCTTTGTCATGAGGAGCAATCAAAGGCGAGAGGAAGTGATTTGTGTGAGCCAATGGTTCCTCTTCTGCCATGAGAACGTCAAACTCATTCGGAGAGTACTCTACAGCCATGACTAAGTCCTCAGCCGAACCAATCGTTAAAGTCGCAGAACCGGCTCTCGGAACGTGTGCAATGCAATCTAATGCTTCCGTCGGCAAAGTAGCGTTGAGAATGTTGCGCATGATTAGGTGAAGAGGTACACCTTCTTTTCCGCTGCCGATGCTCACGGCATTAAGGCACAATCCGATGCCGCAGGAGTTAAGACCTTTGCCGCCAATCAACCCAGCTTCTGCCACCATCAGAATATCGGGAGCTTTCTCCTGACGAATTTTAAGGATGCAAGTATTTTCTCGCGCTGGCATGAACCAGTCCCAAGTTTGGCCGAGCAAGACGCTTCCGCCGGTGGTTTGTTCTTTCAGAAAGGCCACCGCCGTACAGCCGTCTGAAGCGGCAAACATGATTTCACTGCGGCAGTTAAGAGTAAGGATTTCTTCAAACGGTAAATCTGCACCGCTTGCGACGCCTTTCATTTCTTCAATAGCACCTGGGCAGAATTTTTCGATATACGGAAGGAATTTCTTAGACGTTGCCATTGCTTTCTCCCATGAAATATTGGAGAAAGTTTTGAAAATCATTTTGTAGAAAACGATATTTCTTCGGACAGCTTCTTTGACAGCCATTCCGTACGCTTTTCCTCGTTCGAAAGGTGTACCGGAAAGTTCGATGACCGGATATTGGCAAGGAACCACTTGAAGAGGCTGAACAGCAGGCGCTTGCGGAAGAGTAACAGCCGCAAAAACATTAGAAGTCAACAAAGAGGCAGCACTTGCGCCAAGCACTGTTAAGGCCTTTCTTCTGGTTACAGACATTTCTTCTCCTTTTAAATTGAGACAAGTCAGGTTATCAAAACCGACGATACTTTGGAGTCCTTCAAATTAGAAAAAAGCGATTCGGACAGGTGTTGTCCGAGGCCTTAATCTTTTCCTGGAGAGACCATGTTGTGCGGGATCCCGAGTAGGTCTTTAGAATCCTTTGCAGTTCTCTGTCCGCCCAGTACGCTAGTGATTAAGCAAAGATCGCTCCAAGAGAATCATGTCCTTCAACACAATGTCTCCTTCTACGATAGGATGGTCATAGTTGTCGGTGAAGAAATTCGGAATTACGCCGGTTTCTTGGAATCCGCAGGAATGATAGAAGGGAAGAGTCAAAGGACTGTTTCCGGTTCCTACTCGCAGACGTGAGAAATTCTTATATCTTTCGGCAATGAATTCGATCATGGCTTTGCCATATCCTTTGCGTTGAAAATTCGGTGCTACGGCAAGGTTTTTAATTTCCAAGGTGCCGTCTCCAACGTCGGCAACGACGCAGACAGCCTTTACACCATTGTCATCCAGAGTCCACAGTTCACCGCTTTCCAAATAACGGTCAATCATATCCTCTTGTTCGTCCGCAAGGAGAAGAAGATCGAGGAACCTTTTCTTATTTTCTTGTATGAGTCGAAATATAGCCATTCCGGTAATTCAGTGTTTAAAAGAGCTTGTTCGTATGCTTTCTATTTTGTTCGGTATGCAACAACCTTTGTGCCAAGAGATCAGCAAAGGTTTGCGGTCAGCAAAGGAAGAAGTTATTGTTCTTCCGGAAGACGATTACGAATGGAAGTCTTTCCAGCAGAGACCAAACTTGGCGAGATATTTGCGCAGACGATCTGAATCATTGCTGGACTTCTTTTCGAGGATGGAGTTTGAAAAGAGTTTCCTGCTGGCATCAGCAAGACTTTTAGATGTTTTGCAGATTTCAATAACTTTCTCTAATTGGAAGCGATCGAAAAGATCTAATTTGTCCCATGTCTCGCCAATGATTTCAGAGGAAGATTTGGCAAGAGACTGAACTTTCTCGTCAGGATGCCACCGATGGACAAGCCTTTTCCATTCCGAGTCGACAGTTTCTTCCGTGATTCTTCCGCCATCTGAGAGTGTTGCCATTCTTATTACGGCTCCGGATAAATCTCGAAAGTTGGATTTCCATAAAGCTTGATCAGACATAGATAACTGTAGAAACTTCTCTCTGGCTTCTTTGTTGAAACTGAATTGCGTGCCGGTATTGATAGAAACTTGCTGAAGTTCGTAATCAAGGTTCGGTTCAATATCTTCCGGCCGCTCTTTGAGAGAAGGTATTTTGAAAGACCACAATTGGATTCTGGCGAGAAGATCTTCTCTGAACTTTCCTTCTTTCACCATTGCCGAGAGATTTTTATTCGTACCGCAGATTAACTGGAAGTCGCTTTGGCTTTCGATATCAGAACCGAGAGGATAAAAGCGTTTTTCTTCAAGAGCACGCAGCAGCATGGCCTGTTCATCAAGGCCGAGTTCGCCAATCTCATCCAAGAACAAAAGTCCGCCGTCAGCTGCTTTGAGAAGACCTTCTCGGTGGTTGACTGCACCGGTAAAAGCACCTTTAACGTGGCCGAAGAGAGCCGACATACAAGCGTCTCCTCTCAAAGTAGCGCAGTTAAGTTCGACGAAGCTACCGCTGACCATTCTTTGCTGTTTTTTCCAGTCGTATATGAGGCGAGCCATCTTGGTCTTTCCGACACCGGTATCGCCGGTCAAAAGAATCGGCGACTTGGATTTGACGCTAACGGTGGCCAGCTCTCTGATCATCGTGTTGAAGACAGGATTCTTTGTTTCAATACCGGACTTTAAAAAGTGCACTCCTTCTTTCTGTTCTTGATGGAAACGCTCTGCAATCATGTCGTATTTGGAGAGGTCCAAATCAATGATTGTGTAAGTACCGGTTGGATCTCCGTACTTTTGCATTTGGGTTTGCAAAATTTTCCCCGGAATGTGACGTGATTCGGTTAGAAGAAAGAGGCAGATTTGGATGACATGAGTACCGGTAGTAATGTGGACTAAGTATTCTTCATTATCGGTATCGAATTTGTAAGTCTTCAGAAAGTCGAAGATACCACTATAAACGGTTTGGAAATCCCAAGGATCTCGGAGCCTGATTTGATGAGTATTGAATTCTGTTTCCGGAGAAACTTGAAGAAAGTCTTCACGAACTGAAGAGGCGAGTTTTTGGTAAGGAACGTCATAAAAAAGCTCGTACCTGGCCACCATAAGGTCTTCTTGCTGGCCTAAAGATACTGTCGGACGCCATTTCGACCATTTTGCTCTTCCGGGCTGATCAAGATTTGTCCCGAGAAAACCGAAAACAACCGTTTTTTTCATTTTTATCGCTATAAAAATTTATAGAAAAATATTTTAAAGTATAAATTTTTATCTTCAAGTTCAACGAAAAGATAAGTCATAATTTTATAACTACATGAATTTAAATAAGAATGAAAAGTTGGCATGACTTTTGCTATAAGAAAGGATGAGACACTTAAGAGGGGAAAATGAAAACGCTAAAAATAGACGGAAGCATGGGACACGGAGGAGGACAAATTTTGCGCTCTTCTCTAGCTCTTTCCTGTATCTTGGGCATTCCTTTTGAAATGACAGACATTCGCAAAGGACGGCCGCAGCCGGGACTTAGAAAGCAGCACTTATGCGGCGTAAAGGCTTGTGCAGAAATTTGCGGCGCCAAGGTTGAAGGAGCTGAATTGGGATCGGATGCCTTGAGCTTCACTCCTAAAAAGATCAAAAGCGGTTCTTATCATTTTGCGGTTGGAAGCGGCGGCAGCACAACATTGGTTCTACAAAGCGTCCTTTTACCATTAGCCGTCCAGAAACTGCCTTCTCAAGTGATCGTCGATGGCGGAACTTATTGTCCGCAAGCACCTACAGGGGAGTTCTTTGCTGAAAGTTTAGTCACACGAATGAACCGGATGGGATATTCAATCGAGGCGAATATCGAGAAGTTTGGTTTTTATAAAGCAGGCGGAGGACAAATCAGTGTGGCATGCAATTCTCCGAAACAGTTTAGACCGGTTGATTGGGTGAGAAGAGAAAAACAGCGAAAATGCACCGTCCAGCTGATCACGAGTCATTTCCCGGAAAAAACAACCCTCAAGATCCGCAAGCTGATAACCAAAGAATTCGAGAAGATGAAATGTGCGGTTCCGTACGAAATGGAGATTATTGAGCAGTCAACAATAGAAGAACCTGGTGCAGCCGTTATCGTGAGAACTGGATCTGCCGAATATCCTTTCATATTCAGTGATATTGCAGCCTACGGATACAGCTCGGAGGCTTTAGCTAACAACCTCGGAAAGCAGTTGCGGAAATTTTTTGCCGCGGAAGTACCGGTAGAAGCACATTTAGCCGATCAACTGATTCTTCCCCTAGGTTTTGCCGCAGGCGGAAAGTTTTTATCGTCGCATCTTACGGAACACTTGGAAAGCTGCTGTCAGACGTTGGAATTGTTTACCGGGAAGAAAGTTGGTTTGGAAAAGGACCGCAAAGAATTACTTGTCGAAGTGCCAAAAGTACAAGGATAAAAAATGCTTAAAAGAAAAGATTTGGATGAGACGCCCATTTTTAAAACAGAAGACTTGAGAAATGCATTTTATGAGGCGCTCCATGAGGCTTATCGCGTCGGTAAGTCTGACGTTGAACTCAAAAAGGCGTTAAAGCAATTAGCCTCAGCGTTAAAGCCGACAAAGGTTCTTAGCGGCGATCTCAAGGAGGTTTTCGCAGTTGCTGCTGAGAAACTAGAACAATCCAGAGCCAACAGAATTAACTTTTGCGAGAGAAAAGAGAAGGCTCCTTGGAAACTTTGGGGCTCGGAAAAAGTGGAAGCAAAGGCTTTGGAACAAATGGATGACGCCGTTAGTTTGCCGATTTCTGTGGGAGGGGCCTTGATGCCCGATGCTCATCAAGGTTATGGATTGCCGATCGGGGGAGTACTGGCAACAAAAGGCGCTGTCATTCCTTATGCAGTAGGCGTAGATATTGCGTGCCGCATGAGAATATCGATTTTGGATGTTCCTTATGAAGAGTTCGAACGAGATAGAAGAAGATTCGGCGAGGTCCTTTTGCGTGAGACTCGTTTTGGAGTCGGAATCGCCTTTGATCCAGGAATGAGAGTCCATGAGGTTATGGAAGATCCGCTGTGGAAGAAACCAGGTGTTTTGAAGGAGAATTTTCAGAAAGCCAGATCTCAACTAGGCACCAGCGGTCACGGAAACCACTTTGTTGAATTCGGCAAACTTACGGTTGAAGCCGATATTGACGAACCAACTCTTAAGATAAAAGCCGGAATCTATACTGCGTTACTTTCTCATTCGGGCAGCCGAGGACTTGGTCAGCATGTCGCTAATTTTTATTCCGAACTTGCAGCATTTTTGCATCCGGAATTGCCGGAAAACTTGAAACGACTCTCTTGGTTGGAGTTGGATTCACAGGAAGGAAAAGACTACTGGGAGGCAATGGAGCTTTGCGGGAGATACGCAGCCGCTAATCACGAATTGATTCACAAGCATGTTATTGCCGCCCTTGGATGCGGCGTTCTCGGATACGTTGAAAACCATCACAACTTTGCCTGGAAGGAGGAGTTCAACGGAGAAGAGGTGATTGTTCACAGGAAAGGAGCTACCCCGGCAGGAGAAGGAAAACTGGGAGTGGTTCCAGGTTCGATGGGAACGCCGGGATTCATCGTCAGAGGCAAAGGCAATCCGGAATCTTTTAATTCCTGTTCGCATGGCGCAGGCCGAGTTATGAGCCGTGCCGCGGCATATAGAAATCTCAAAAGAGAGGATATGAAGAATTTTCTTCGTGCAAGAGAGGTAACGCTGATTGGCGGTACTTTGGACGAGTCTCCTGAGGTGTACAAGGACATTAATAAAGTGATAGCAGGTCAGACTGATTTGGTAGATGTTCTGGCAAAGTTTGAGCCGAAGGTGGTCAGAATGGCGGAAGAAAAGGCTCAATGGAGTCAAAGGCGCAACAAAAAGAAAGCATCAGGAGAGGCGGAAGTTTGTATGTAGCCTGATTCCTCAAATGATTTGTTTTTGCCTCCGGGATTGAAGAGTCCCGGAGGTGGTGATTATGGTGGTGATTAATTATTTTTTGGGACACGGTGAAAATTATTTTTAGGGACAGTCGGGGGTATGTTTAGGCGGCAAAATTTTTTATCGGGACAGCCTTCCATGACAAAAATTTAACTTACTTGCTTGAGAGATTAAGTTTTTTCAAGAACTATTCCAAAAGATATATGCATTGGGAGAGAAGGTGTTTGTCGTGATTAAAGAAAAACTACAGCACGTGATTAGCTTATTTAAAAAGTGCTCGGCTCTTGCAAAAATGATGATCTGAAGAGCAGAAGAAAACTGTCCAAAAAAAAATGCCATCGTAAAGGGTGGTGATTTTGAGGTAATTTTTGTCATGGCGAAAAAGAGTTGCTGGCCAGAAAAAGTGTTAGCGATGTGATTTTCGTCAGCTGATTTTCTTCTGCCATCAAAACGGAATGAACCTTTGACGGTCTGGATTCACGTGAGAAAGCAACCTTATTGATTTTGCTGATGTGTGTGTAGGCCCATATCAAACTTTTCTAAAACTTATTTTGGAAAAGTTTAAGGACGTACTTCCAAGATCTAATAAAAAGATGGTTGTAACCGTCTTTTTCTTAAATTTATACTCAGTTGCACGCTTACGGGGCCTTTATGATATGAGGTATGGCTTTCTAAAACGAGCGTGTTCATTTGTAGGCTCGAGGAACTTAAAGCCCTAGCTCCGCTAGGCACGGAAGCTCTATAGAGTTGATAAAGTCCGCTTAGAGAGCGATTTGGTTTCTGATATTCGGAAATAAAACGCACAAAGCCAGCCCCTCGCGGAAACTGGCTCTTAAAACTACTTCGTGCGGATTAAGCACAACAAGACTACGATAGTCAAAACATAGTCAATCTTTAAATCGCCGTTCCAAACTACCACAAGTGTTGTGGCATAATCTCCCACGAGGAAATAAATGATTGTGGCATTTAATCACCTCATATAAATGCGACTAGGGCTCGTACTGGATTACGGGCCTTTGTCGTTTGTACATCCCTTGTGGGGACCCCTACGGCTTGCGCCGCAATAGATGACCAAAACTTTAACGTACTTGATTGAGAGATTAAGCTGTTTTTAAGTGCTATGAGGACGGCGAAATTCTTTGGGAGAGAAGGCTTACGCCGTGATTTTAAAAAAGCGGAAAGCGGTTAACGCATTTAAAAAGCGCCATGATCTTGCAAAAAAGCTGCTTTGAAAAACCGAAGGAAACTGTCCACAAAAAAGTGCCCTCGTAAAACGTGGTGATTTTGAGGTAATTTTTGTCATGGAGAGAAGAGAGCTGCTGGCCAAAAAAAGTGTTAGCTATGTGAGTTTTGTCAGCGGATTTTCTTCTGCCAACAAAACGGAATGAATCTTTAACGGTCTGGAATTACGTGAAAACTCTATCTCATTGATTTTGCTGATATGTGT
>NZ_BAAGDP010000019.1:0-53509 GCF_054660695.1 Turicimonas sp. TL08 | reverse complement strand
CTCATGATCTCATAAATTATCTATTTAGGTTATCTAGTTTAGCACAAAAAGTCAACGAAAGCAACTGAAAATAAAGAATTTTTTAGGATTTTAAAAAGTTAGGTATTCTAGAAATGCAATTTTTCAGTTCTGTGATTTCAACTCTTGCCCATGTTAGCTGCCGTAAATTTGCGTAGCTTTCTTAACTCGTCGCATTCTTTCTCTTAAAAAAACTTGAAAAACAGTTAGTTGCGTTTTACTTACCTTTGACTGAGGTATCCCATGGAAAATTAGTGTCAATCTGTTAAAAATAGGGGATAATCGGTAAAGCAAAAGAAGAATTTATTTGTAGTGATTTGATCTTGGGGGGAGCTTTTCTTTTTTTTCTCTCCGACAGATGGCGCTATATAAAAACTCATAACAAGGAGAAAAAAATGGGCTCTTCTAAGTATATTTTCCCTGTGGGAATCGATATGGGCGCAAAGTATACCGGCGTCTTCATGATTTCTCATCTCGACGGCGTCCTCCCAACCGCAGCTGACGCGACAGCAATGACGATTGTGAACTCCGATAAGATTCACTACTCTATGAAACATAGAACTGCGGTGCGGCACAGAGTCCGATCAAAAAAGAGATTTGTTCTGGCTCGTAGACTGCTTAATCTTATTGTTGACCATCAGTTAATGAAAGCAGGTCTTGTCCTTAGCGCTCAGGAAAAATCTCAGCTGACAGAAGCTTTGTCAGGATATTTAAAGAGAAGAGGGTATTCACGAATCGAGACAGAAATCGACCTTGATAGCTTGAATGATGTAGATCCTCTTGTTTTTGCCATGTGTCCCGGGTTTGAAGATTTCTTTAGTTCCGATATTGAACTTTTAACTCAGTGGAACTCTCTCACAGCCGATTTGTCCGAAGTAAATAAAATAAATTCAAATAAAAAAATTCCGGATGCAAGAACCTTTAAAAAATACGTCAAGGATAATTTTCCTGACTACAGTTCAAAAGAAAGTTTAGAAAGATATCTTGAAGCAAGAAAAACAATTATTGAGGCAGCTCGACAAATTTCTGAATTGACTTCTCTCGGCCATCTGCATAGAGAAAAATATTTAGATAATATTCTTCACGATATGGGCCGCGATTCTCGGCTGAAAAAGATTGAAGAAGCTTTCGGAGGCATAGGTAGGTTTTGGAACTTAATAGGAAATTTGTCAAATCTCCAGCTGAGAGCGCTTCGCTGGTATTTTAACGATCCTTGGATTGAGAAAGTTAAGCCTGTGAAGCCTGAAAACTCTCAGCCCTTGAATGAGCAAAAACTCAAGGATATCTGGGTTAGAGCTTATAAGTACTTTCATCCGGATCCTGAAAACAAGGCAAGAATTTCAGATGTGATTGGAACTCTTTCCAAAGCTGATGACATAATTGACTGCTTGTGTGAATTAGATTGCAAGAGCACAATTCCGCCGTATGAGGACCAAAATAATCGCAGACCTCCTCTTGACTACACTCTTTACCTTAACCCTGCTAAGCTCACTGAGGTCTATGGCGACTCATGGAGGAGCTGGGCTTCTCGTTTGGTTAACGCAGATTCTGATTTGCAAGACAATTTAGATGTTATTTTGCAAAATCTTGATAGGAAATCTAGGAGAACAACTCAAGACTCTTTGGATTTTCGACTTTCTTACATTCTTCAAAGAGCTTTAGACCGCTCCAAAGTAAATGATATTTTCGAAATAAGAAAGATACTTTCTAGCCCTACACTTTATTCTGAAGCTGCCGCAAGAAATTTGCTGTTGTTTAAGACGTTGGAAGAGCAAAATTTTGGACCATTTTTGGATTTTGCCAGAAGATATTTCTACGAAGTAGCAAAGGCACAGAAAGGGTTGTGGGATGAGAAAGAATCCATTCTGGAAAGATCTGATTTGCATCCAAAACAGAAGAAAAAAGTTTTAGATCGTCTTGTAGCTAATGTCCTAAGAGTTGACGAAGAGACAGCAAAAAGATTTATTGCTGACGTTTGGAACAGAAAGGTCAAAGGCAACAGTACGGTAAAAAGTATTTGTACTCGCATAGAGCAATTAAGAAAAGATCGAGGTTCCGCTTTTAACTTAGACTACCAAAGTGCCTTGACCAAAGCCGCTCTTGGTAATGAAAAATTAGATTCAGAAGAAAAAGAATATGTGAAGCTGAAGCAGGATGTTTTGTTGACAGCGGCTTTTATTGGAGAGCAGTTGGGTCTGTCAGATGAGCAAAGAACAAAATTTGCGAATCCCTACTCCTTAGCACAACTTTATACAATTATCGAGACAGAAAGATCGGGCTTTACCAAAATCACTACAGCTGCTTTATTGGAAAATGCGTGGAGATTAACCTTTAAGAATGGTGCCGCCCAATGCGGTCCACTACCTGCTGACTCAGTAAGACCTTTTGACGGGTATATGAGAAGAGTTTTAGAGAGGAATGCTCGCGAAGTAGGTAAACGTCTGGTAGAAAAAATTAAGAGGGACACTCAAGATCAAGGCGCCGAGATCGTAGTACCGATTTTAGTTGAGGAGAATAAATTCAACTTTACTGCCTCTTTGCTGGAACTTAAACGGTTAGAGTTATCGGATTCAAGACTTAAAAAGAAACAAGAAAAAATCGAAAAAGCTGGGGAGGCTCAGAAAAAGAAATGGCTTTCTAAAGAAGAAAGAATCAAAGATGATGCTAAGGGGAACTGCGCATACACGGGTATACCTCTGAATAGTGAAGGAGAAATAGACCATATTATTCCCAGAAGCAAAACTATCAAAAATTATTCTTCAATTTTTAATTCTGAAGTTAATCTCATTTTCGTATCTAGGCAGGGAAATGCGGCTAAAAAGGAAAACCTCTACTTCCTTAAACAACTTAACCCATCATATTTAACTGCAGTTTTCGGAACATCTGACCTTTCCGCTATTGAGAGCACGATAGAATCAACTGTTCGACATCTAAACGAAAATAAACGACTCGGATATTTAGATTTGTTAAGTCAAGAGGAAAGAAATTGTGTGCGTCACGCCCTATTTCTGAATCCTGGAAGCGATGCCAGAAAAGAGGTGCTCTCAGCTTTGGGAGTTCGCAGAAAAACTGTAGTGAATGGTTCCCAAGCTTGGTTTATACGATCTCTTAGAAGCTACTTGGAAAATGACTTGCAAAATTGGCTAACAGAGACCGGCAACAAGTTATCTTTTGATGCATTTTCGATTCCCGCTTTCACTGTGAGTGCGTTACGTTCAAAGCTCGGGGAGCTTGACAACTCCATGTTTAAAGAAGACATTCAATCCGTCTCTTCTCACAGTGTTGATGCGATGTGCGTTTATGCAGCCGCATGTGGAGATGCGAGTGCAGAATTTGTCCTCCATGGGGACGCTTTGCTAGCCGATTCACATAATACGAAAGCCGTCCAACTTCTTAAAGAGTTATATCCTGAGACGTGTCAAGTGGTTCAGATATCTCCAAAATCTTTTTCTCAAAAAGATCGAATTAATAATTCGGCTATCTTTAAAGACACTATATATGCAGAAAGATTTTTGAATATTTATAAAAAGAAGGAGGAGATTTTTGTTGGATTTGATAACGATAAAAAAGGCTCTAATGAAAAAGAGAGTCTGACTCAAGTCAAGGGTAAGAATCCTCATCTTCTGTTGCAGATTCTTGAACCGTTCTTTGAAAAAAGGAACGAGAATAAAGACGAAGGCACTTACCGCATTGACAAAACTAAAGCTTTCGAATTGATGAGCAAAGCCGGCTGTGCTTTATTATCTAACGATGAATCAAGGCAGCTTAGTCTTCTGAATCAGCTTCATTACACTACTTTGAAGCAAGAGGTATTGACTGAATTGGTAGATACGGCCTCTAAAAAAATTAAATTGAAGTCGAAATATCAATCTAACTTCGAGGGAGAATTTTTGCTTAAATTGGAGCTGAGAGACAGAGAAAAACAATTTTCAGCTAAAGGAAATATTGTCTATCCTTCCTATAAGAGATGGCAAGAACTATCAGAGGAGTTGAGTAATTTCCTGACTGCTTGCCCAGAAGCAGGATTGGAAGAAGTCAATGCCAGATTATCATCTTTATGGACAACTCCGGAAAAGAGCAGAGTAAGACATAAAAAAGTTAAAAGATCTATGAGCTTACCTATGCTGGCATCTCAATCGGGAGCTGTGCGCATAAGAAGAAAAGATTTTCGAAGTGGGTACGTTTACCAGTCAATTGATGCAAATCAGCTTTATTATGGTTTTTCTAAGAAGGACGGCAAGATTTTATTTAATTCTCCGCTACCACATCCTCGATTAACAACCAAAAATCTAAAAATTTATGAATACCAGTATCAGCCTGTTAACGAGTGTGTAAAGATGGACGAGTGGAAGACCGTTTATGAAAATGAAGGAGTAATAATCGAGCACGCACCCGGCACTAAAGCTCGCCGATACATTAGAGCTACGCTTCCATTTGACCTTTATATATTGTGGGATAAAGAGCTGCAAAAAGCCAAAGATAAAAGTTCCTTAACTCTTCCAAGTAAAGTCATACGTGAGACAAAAGAGTTTTTTGAGGAGGGCATTTATAAGAACGAAGAACTGGCACAGTTTTTCCCAAAACCTAGGGAGAACAATAAGAAATTTACGCTGAATATTGAGCTTGTCGGAAGTACGGTTAAATTCTCTTACGTGACTGCATAAGTTATGAGACATCTTACAATTTCTTCGATAGGAAGCTTTGTAGGCTTGAAGGGAAATTTACTTGTAGTTAAAGAAGACAACCAAATCATTTATGAAGCTCCTCTTTCAAGATTAAGAAGTGTAAGGCTGGAGCGGCACATTGCGTTGTCTTCTGATCTTGTTTTAGCTTGTGCGTCTCGTGGAATTAAACTTGTTTTTCTTGATTGGAGAGGTGTAGGAGTCTCCGAACTATCTGGAACGTACCAACATGCTGTTGTCAAAGTACGAAAGAGTCAATTCGATTTCATTAATTCGGAAAACAGCTGCTCCCTAGCACAAGAAGTGATAAAGACAAAAATCAAGAATCAACGTGCCGTATTGCTCTATTTCAGCAAGTATTTATGCAAAAAAGGATTGCCTGCTGGTAAATTACTGAAGGATATAGCTGATGATATTACTCCTCTTCTAAACTCGATCAACTCTATTAATAGAAAAGATGCAGAATGGAGAGCCACGCTTCTAGGTATTGAGGGCCGAGTTTCAGTCCACTACTGGCAAGCTCTTCGAGATACTCATCTTCTTCCTTCGCCGTTTACTAATCGAGAGGGAAGAGGAGCACAAGAGATAACAAACGCAGCTCTCAACTACGCTTACGCAATTCTACAAAGCTATGTGCAATCTGCTCTGGTCAACGCCGGGTTGGAGCTGTATGCCGGATTTTTGCATGTCGATCGACCCGGCAAACCATCGCTAGCTCTCGATCTGATGGAGGAATATAGGGCTTGGGTTGTAGATCGGACGATTATAAAAATGAAATCCAGTTTAGAAAAAGGTGAAGATGAGAATCGACAGCTCTTGGATAAAAATTTAAAGAAGCAAATTTCAGACAATATTGATGCGGTAATGTCTGGATTGGTGCTATACAAAGGGAAAAATGCCGCTTAGAAAATGTCTTACAGCGACAGGTTTACCGGCTTTGCGCAACGTTTGTGGGTCAGAAAAGATATAAAGGGTTAACTTTCAAGTGGTGAGGAAGAAATGTATGTAAATTATTTAGTCTGCTATGACGTTTCTGACAGCACGAGAAGGAAGAAGTTTTCGGATTCTCTAAAAGAGTTGGGTTTGGTACCACTGCAAAAATCAGTTTTCTATGGAGGTCTTAATCCGCCAGAGGCTCGAAGTTTAGAGGTTCTCGCAAGAAAAGTTTTATTGGACGAAGAGGACAGGTGCTTGTGGTTCCCTTGCCACTTAGACATAAATAAAGTACGGGCCTGTTTGGGATATAGAGATTTTCAATATGTTGAAGCCGACGGATATCTTTTCCTTTGAAGACAGTATTCCCATTTCTTTAATTCGGCAACACTGTTTTTGTCCCAGGATACCTTTTTTCTATCTCGTTTATGGCATGACCCCAGAATTGAAGCCATGGGTTGAGGAAGGACTGACCTTTCATGAGAGGATGTCGGTTTTGCAGAAACGTCGAAATCTTTCTTCAGTTCGCTTTGATCAGGGAAGGTTTGTACCCCATGTAGACGTTAAAAGTGAACTTCTTAAGGTTCACGGAAGAGTGGACGGGGTCTTTTTCTCCAACTCGGGAGATATTTACCCAATTAAGTTTAAATTGGCTGAAAAAGAAGAAATTAGAAGAGATCATGTGCTCCAGCTCTCAGCTTATGCGCTCGCACTAGAAGAAAAGTATTGCAAATCTATAAAACAGGGATTCTTGGTTTTAGGAAAAAAGAGAAGGGTATTTGAAATCAGGATTGATGACCAGAAAAGAGAAGATGTAAAGAAGTGCTTAGAGCACATTAAAGCCTCCCTTGTTGCAGGTTTATTACCTGAGAGCTGCGCAAGTGAGAGGCAATGTTGCCAATGCGAATATTTAAACTTCTGTGCAGATAGATTTTAGGATTTTCTTGGTTCTAATATTTAGGGGACAATAGGAGACTTTGTTAAATAGATATAAACCCACTTTTCCCATTTATTTTGCCCTCTTAAATTCTCTCGGGAAAGTATTATGACAACCTATGAGAGGCGCCTGCGTCTGAGTAGTTTCAGTTGAAGGATGTAAGTTAGTAGAATTGAAACATTAAAGGAATGGGTTCGGAAGCTTATGAGTACATGTTTCAGTTGAAGAATGTAAGTTTGTAGAATTGAAACTGGAGCATCGGGGATAAAAAGCGGGATGCGCCACGTTTCAGTTGAAGGATGTAAGTTTGTAGAATTGAAACTACCTCTTTTGACCTGCTAAAAGCTAATACTTTTGTGTTTCAGTTGAAGGATGTAAGTTTTTAGAATTGAAACCTGACTCGCTCTCGGGAGCGTTGCGATTTCAAGATGTTTCAGCTGAAGGATGTAAGTTTGTAGAATTGAAACTTTTAAAGATTTTCCCCCTTTCCCTCCTAATTGATCTGTTTCAGTTGAAGGATGTAAGTTTGTAGAATTGAAACTTTTAAGAATGGTTTGAGCTGGATTTCTGACAAGCTGTTTCAGTTGAAGGATGTAAGTTTGTAGAATTGAAACGCTATCAATTGAAATCAAAGAGGAAAAAACTGATGCGTTTCAGTTGAAGGATGTAAGTTTGTAGAATTGAAACAGAATGAACTAAAAGGACAGTTACCGATTTACACGTTTCAGTTGAAGGATGTAAGTTTGTAGAATTGAAACGGTAACTTTTACATTGACTCCGCAGTCCACTCTTTGTTTCAGTTGAAGGATGTAAGTTTGTAGAATTGAAACCAAGATTGAAGAAGCTATGAATAACAAAGCCTTCAAGTTTCAGTTGAAGGATGTAAGTTTGTAGAATTGAAACTCTCAGCTAATGCTATGAAATTTAACAATTTTATTTTGTGTTAGCTGAGGATTTTTTCGAAACACTTCAAATTGCACGAAAAGTGCCGAATTTTTCGAAAATTTTGTTTTTTTGAAGGGTTTACCCCATCCTCTTTTCAACAAAAAATCTAGATTTTTGTGATTCAGGTGATTCTTCGTTCCAGCAATGTCTAATTGCTTGTGCAATCTCTCGTCTTTTAACTACCAGGGTTTCCGTTTTAACTAACGCAGGTAGGAAGCTCCTTAAATTTTTCGAAACAAAAATCTCCTCAACCCAATCAAAACAGAGTTTGTTCATAACGGCTTTAGTGTTGTTGATAATCGTTCTTATTTGCAATATAATCACTGGATTGAATAACGGAGATTCCGATGCCTCACGCAAATTTAACTCAGGTTTCATTGTGCGAAGTCCCTGTGAACCAGGTGTGCACTTTGGTCAAATGGGGAGCCCTGGACGAACCAACGGTTCAACGTTTGAATCAAACAGGTATCCTTCTCGGTGTCACCATCCGAGTTGCAGAACAAACCATCTCTGGTCCTGTCGTAGTCGTATTAAATGATTCAAGACTTGCCATTGGCACGGAAATCGCTAAAGAGCTTAAAGTTGTCTTGGGAGAAAGAAATGCTTCTTAAGAATATGCATCCCGGAGAAAAAGGTCAGATCGTTTCTTTTAAAAGAGGTTTGCCTGAATACAGAAAAAGATTGCTTGCCTTAGGCGCTTTGCCCGGCACAGATTTCGAAGTCACTAGAGTGGCTCCTCTTGGCGATCCTGTTGAAATCAAACTGAGAGGTTCATACATTAGCGTCCGAAAGGGCGAAATCGAAATTTTGGACGTTAAACCCATTTAAGTACTAAATGCCTATAAAAAATACTATTTGCGTGGTCGGTAACCCAAACTGTGGTAAGACCACGCTCTTTAATGGTCTGACAGGTTCGAATCAAATCGTCGGAAACTGGCCCGGAGTCACCGTAGAGAAAAAAAGCGGTGACTTTGTTTATAAGGACCGTCACATTACAATTGTCGACCTGCCTGGAATCTATTCTTTGCAACCGAGCTCTGCCGCAAGCATCGACGAAAAAGTCGCTCGCGATTACATCCTTCAAAACGAAGCGGAATTGGTTGTTAATATCGTTGACGCCAGTAATCTGGAAAGAAATCTTTATCTAACGGCACAGCTTATTGAAATGCGTGTTCCAATGATTGTAGTTGTGAACATGCTCGACGTCGCTGCCGCTCATAAGATTGAAATTAATATTGAGAACCTTCAAAGAGATTTGAACTGTAAGGTTGTCGGTATCGTTGCTTCGAAAGAAGAAGGTCTTAAAGAGTTGTGTGAAGCTATCGATGAACAGCTCGATGACCTTAAAACTCCTCCTAATCCAATTGCGTTCCATCCTGATATTACGGAAGCCATTAAGCAAATCGGCGCTTTACTGGCGAAGCAGAATGTTGAGAAACCTCAGTGGGTTGCAGAGCAGCTTCTTGAAGGGGACGAAGAACTTCTCACTCGTCTTCATGGCGTTGACTTAACAGAAGCTAAAAAGATTATCGATGCTCTTAACGAGAAATACCAAGGTGACTTAGATATCGCGATGGCGGATGCTCGTTACAGCTTTGTATCTGAAGTCGCGGCCGACTGCATCATCAGAAAAGGCGAAGTTAATCAGAGCACTACGGAAAAAATCGATAAGTTTGTTCTTAACCGTTGGCTCGGTATTCCGTTCTTCCTGTTCGTGATGTATCTGATGTTTGTTTTCTCAATCAACATTGGCTCTGCATTTATTGACTTCTTTGACATCCTTTTCGGCGCAATCTTTGTAGAAGGTTTTGGAAATCTCCTCACCTTCTGGGGAACGCCGGATTGGTTAAAGACAATTTTGGCTGACGGTATTGGCGGCGGTATTCAAACTGTTTCTACTTTTATTCCGGTGATCGCTTGTTTGTTCTTAAGTTTGTCCTTCTTGGAAGACTCTGGGTATATGGCCCGAGCTGCCTTTGTGATGGACCGCTTGATGAGAACTTTGGGGCTTCCGGGTAAATCTTTCGTCCCATTGATTGTTGGTTTTGGCTGCAGCGTTCCTGCCATCATGGGGGCAAGAACGATGGAAAAGAGATCCGACAGAATTACTACAGTCCTCATGGCTCCGTTTATGAGCTGCGGTGCGAGACTGCCGGTTTATGTTCTCTTTGCAACAGCTTTTTGGCCGTTAGGGGGACAAAACTTAGTTTTCTCTCTTTACCTGATTGGTATTGTTGTTGCCATCATCACCGGCTTTGTACTCAAACGTACGGCTTTGAAAGGCGCACCTACAGCCTTCGTCATGGAGATTCCTCCTTACCATTTACCTACAATCAAGACATTGGCCTACCGTACATGGGATAGATTAAAGAGCTTTATTCTCAAGGCAGGTCAGCTGATTGTCATTATTGTTGCGGTTTTAGCTTTCTTGAACTCTTTAGGCACTGACGGTTCCTTCGGCAACGAAGATACTGACAAATCCGTTCTTTCCAATATCGGTAAGACCATCGTACCGGTATTCGAACCAATGGGTATGCAGCAAGATAACTGGCCTGCTGCTGTAGGCATCTTCACAGGCATTCTTGCAAAAGAAGCTGTAGTTGGCACGCTGGATTCTTTATATTCCGGCATGGGAACTCGTTCTGCTCAAGGCGACGATAGTGAAGTTAACACTGTTAAAGAACCTTCTCCGGCAGTAGAGGAAGAAGAAAAAGAATTCAGCATTTGGGAGTCCGCAAAAGAAGCTTTTGCCACTATTCCGGAAAATCTTTCCAAGCTTGGGGATTTCTTAGTTGATCCGTTGGGTGTCAATGTAGAAAAAGACCTGACTGACGTTGATGAGCAGGCTGCAGAACAAGAAGTTGGTGTTGGTACCATCCACAACATGAAGAAACTTTTTGACGGAGATTTAGGCGCTTTCGCTTATCTCGTTATGGTTCTTCTTTATATCCCATGCTGTGCTTCGATTGGTGCAATGTATCGTGAAATCGGCGCTAAATGGACCATCTTTGCAGCGTTCTGGACTTCAGCTCTGGGCTATGGCTCTGCCACATTGATCTATCAGATTGGACGTTTTGGCAATCACCCGGTCTATTCTTCCGTGTGTATTGCTGCAGTCTGCTTAGTGTTCATTCTTATCTTTGCCTATCTAAGAAAAGAAGGTAAAGGTCCGGTGATGGAGTAAAAGCTAATGACATTAAGCGAACTTAAAATCTTGGTGCAGGAGCGGGGACAGATTTCTCTGAAAGAACTCTCCCTCCACTTTGGGTCTGATGAGTCTGCTATTGAAGCCATGATGGATCGTTGGATCCAAAAAGGACTTGTTAAGAAGGTTGAGCCAACAAAAGCTCAATGTTCAGGATGCGCCTTTTGCGGAGATGACGCACGTTTTCATTACGAATGGATTGGGCCTAGAGTTGTGAAATTTGTGAATAAATAACCGAGTTTCGAATTAATCCTCCAAAAAATCGGCTGCTCAAATGACATAAGGTTGAGCAGCCGATTTGTATTAAAACAGCAAAGAAGTTCTAGATCTTGCTTTCAGGCAATGTAACGGTGTATGGGAAATCAATGACCTTGACGGATTCTCCTTTAACGGTGAAGTCAGAGTCAAGATAATCAGCCCTGATAACGAAGAGGAAAGTATTACCAACGCATTGGATAACACGTCCCATCGGTTCGTTAATCATGAAAACTTCAGTCCCTTCATCAACGTTTTCGATGTTGGCCTGACCAAGAAGCATGCGGCGTTTTACACGGCCGAGATGCTGAGTCTTAGCAACGACTTCTTGTCCAGTGTAGCAGCCTTTATTGAAGGAAATAGCACCAATCAAATCCAAGTTCAGGAACTGTGGAAGCCACTCTAAGCTTTCAGCCTTGTCAATCAAAGCGACACCTTCTTCCATTAGTGCTTTAGGAAGCATATTTTCTTCAGTCTTACCGGATTCCATCATGTCAGGCAGTTTGCCAAAAGCCACGAACTTGGCGGAAAAGCCGTCGGCTGCCTTGCTTGGAAGACGTACTACGGTTACTGACTTTCCCCGGTAGGCCTTCATCGGTTCTGCTGGAATAGCGGGGCAGACGGTAATTTTTTCAGAGTCTTTTTCTTTTGTTGCGAAGAAAGTGATGGGAATAGACTCGATGGCGATGGTGACTTTACTTCTAAGAATAAACTTAGAGAGTCTTTGAACTTCTGTCTCAGCAATTGAGACAGGCATCATCAAACCGAATCCGTTAGGAATTCTGAAAATTAAAGAGGAAGAAGCTACACGGCCTTGATGATTGCAGCTGGCAGTCCATTTTGCTTCGTCTTCTTTAAAGTGATGAACATCTTGGGTTAATTGGCCCTGAAGAAACGATTCAGCATCGTCTCCGGTGACAGAGACTAAACGGTAGTTAGGTTCATTGCTGAATGTCCATAAATCAGAACTAGACATAGTCATAATTTTCTCCATTTCTAGATTTTGCTAGGTTACCTTCCAAGCAATGTACTGAATGGCATTGCTAAACAAATTAGGCAACGAAGGTTTTAAAGATTGTATCTAATGTTATGAGAAGCTCAAGACCTTAACGGAACTCAATCTCATAAGTAAAATTAATAGCTCCAAAAACTAAAGTCGGAAAGTGCTTGTGTAGGTAAACTTGAACTTCTGAACAAAAAGACTGTAGGAGATGATATTGCTCAAGATAATTAAGTATTTTGCACTTGCCGCCGCAGCTGCGGCAGCCCTCGCTGTCTGCTATGGTTATTGGTATGTTCAGGATCGGATTGTGCCTTTTCCGGAAGGACAACAAGAATTAGTATTAAAAGTTCATAAGGGAGATACCACAAGAATCATTGTGAGGGAAATGCAGTCGGAAGGGCTTGATGTGCATCCTGACATATCAGCTTTAGCTTTTAAGCTGTTAGATGCAGATAAAAATATTCATGTCGGCCGTTACCTGATTCCTAAAGGCTGGACTCTTAATGAAATCATTGCTCATCTTAAAAGCGGCAAGGTGATTATGAGCAAGATCACCTTCATTGAAGGAACGGAAACAAAGAAAATTGTCGATAAGGTCAATTCAGACACTAACTTAGAACAGAGCACTGAACCGGTTACTATGGAGAATGTAATGAAGGTGGTTGGAGCACCTGAAAATACTCATCCCGAGGGTCAGTTTGCTCCGGATACATTTGTATTTGCCGCAGGAACTCCTGTGAATTCCATTCTCAAACAAGCTTATAACGAACAGCAAAAAAGATTGAAAAAAGTTTGGAACTCTCGCGATCCTTCCATTGCGGTAAAGAATCCTTATGAATTATTGATTCTTGCAAGTATTATCGAAAAAGAAACCGGGCATCCGGAGGACAGAAATCTGGTCTCCAGCGTGTTTAATAATCGTCTGAAGAAAAATATGCTGTTGCAGACAGACCCGACGGTTATTTATGGAACGAAAGACTATCAAGGAAAGATCCTTCGCTCTCATTTGACTGCCGATCATCCTTACAACACTTATATTCACCCGGGGCTTCCTCCAACTCCTATTGCTAATCCAAGCTTGGCTTCTTTAGAGGCCGCTGCGCACCCTGCGGACACCAAATATTTATACTTTGTGGCCAAAGGTGAAGGAAAATCTTATTTTTCTCAAACCTTACGGGAGCATAATGCGGCCGTACAGAAATATTTAAGAAGCAAAGGAAAGTAATCGTGAGTGCAAAACCAAGAGGACGTTTTATCACAGTAGAAGGCGTGGACGGCGCAGGTAAAAGCAGTCAAATCGATGTGATAGCACAAGCGATTCGGGACAGAGGAATTGAGTTAGTGATCACGAGAGAGCCTGGCGGAACTCCGACGGCTGAAAAAATAAGAGAAATTCTCCTGCACGATGAAATGTCTCCGAAGTGCGAAATGCTTCTTATGTTTGCTTCTCGTCAAGAGAATTTAGACAAGGTAGTTAAGCCGGCAATTGCTGAAGGGAAGTGGGTGCTATGCGATCGCTTTACCGACGCTTCTTATGCTTACCAGGCTTATGGGCGCAATCAGCCCAAAGAATGGGTGGATTTGTTAGCTGACTTTGTTCATTCTGATATTTCTCCCGACAGAACAGTTTTGTTCGATATCGACACCGAAATTGCTGCAGCAAGACTTCAAAGAAAACTTGATCGTTTCGAAGCTGAAGAGAAAGACTTTCATAGAAGGGTCCGTGAGGGCTACCTGACTCTGGCAAGAAACGAACCGGAAAGATTTTTAGTTATTGATTCTTCTCAGCCAAAGGAAGAAATAAGCGCTTTCTTAAAAGAGGAGTTTTCTAAATGGGGCTAGCTCCTTATCCCTGGCTCCAGAAGCCTGCAGAGTTATTAGAGTCCTTCACAAAGAAACTCCCGAGTTCGATTCTTATTCACGGTCCCCGAGGCAGCGGAACGTATGAGCTTGGAGAAGCCTTTGCTAAGTTAATCTTATGTAGTTCTCCTATAGACGGACAGGCTTGCGGACAATGTGCTGAATGTAAGTTAATTGAAGCAGGCAACCACCCCGATTTCAAACTGCTCCTCTCAGAAGCAGAGGAGGCGATCCATCCTCTGCCATGGCAAAAAGAAGCTAAGCCGGTCACGGGCAAGAAAACTATATCCAGAACTATTTCTATCGAACAGATCCGTGCATTAAGCGACTTTATCGGAATCAGCTCTCACCGAGGAGGGCGAAGAGTTGTTTTGGTATATCCCGCTGATACCATGATGGCGGATCAAAGTTCAGCTCTTCTTAAAACTCTGGAAGAGCCGCCTCCAAGCATGGTTTTTATTCTCGTGTCAGACAACTTGGATAGGATGCTGCCGACGATTCGTTCAAGATGCCAGCTTGTGAGAGTTGCACCTCCGACACAGGAGCAAGGAGTTCAATTTTTAAAAGAAAAGGGTGTTGAAAATCCCGTCGAGGAACTAGCTAAGCTTGGCGGAATGCCTTTACTTTATTTTGAGCAAGATCAGAAACTGCGCCTAGATCCGGAAAAAGAAGAAAAACTTCTAGACCTACTGGCAAAAGGACCTGCTCTGGATGCCCGCAGCATAATTGATCTTTCTTCGGCGGAATATTCTCTGGTGCCTTTAACTACGCTTTTGCAAAGATGGTGTAATGATCTGGTTTTAGTCTCTCAAGGACTTCAACCGCGTTATTTCTTAAGAAGAGCAAATCAAACAAAATCTATAGCGTCTTCAGTTAATCTCAAAAAGCTGTATGCATTTTGGGATGACCTGAATACAACCAGACGCCACCTGCAGATTGCTTTGAATCCCAGGATGATGACGCAGGATATGTTATTTAAATATAAAGATATCTTTCGAAAAAGACGGTAGTTTTTTATAGGTCTGGTTTCTTCTTCAGAGCCTCTACGATAGTCTGTTCATCCGGAATAATGTACTTACTGGTTGTGCCGACTGAAGCATGCCCAAGAGCAGTTTGTACGACGTTAACCGGCATGACTTCCAAACTTGTTACGGCAAAGGTGTGTCTGAGCCAGTGAGTGGAACTGGTGCGTAGTTTGGCCGCGTCCAATGGACGTTCCTTTTTAATATGGTCAGCGACATCGCCTAAGAAATTAGAAAGGATGACGTAAAGACCTGAACGGGTTACGCCGCCTTCTAAATTCTTTTTAGATTTCCTCATAGAAGCCAGAAGCAGGGATTGAGAACCGGCTTCATCTCCCAGTGGCGGAAGATTGCGGAGTTCTAAGTAATCGGAAATCATTTTTACTTGTTCATTGGACAGAGGAAGGCGTCTTTCTTTGTCTCCTTTTCCAATGACGGTAATAAACATCACGCTGCTGCCGCCGATGTTGCGAGCTGCAATCCAAGAAGAGCGGGCGTTAATCATTTCGCTGCAGCGCATGCCCAGACCTTTTCCTAGAAGCAGAATAACTTTTAATCTTGCTTTTTGAATGGACTCTGGCATCGCCTCAAGATAAGCAAGGATCTCGTCCCATTGTTCTTTAGACAAAGATCGATCAGCATATTCTTTCGGCTTTCCTTCCCCCGGAAGAAGCGGTATTTTGGGAGATATCTGATCGAAAGGATTCATTTTCAGGTATCCCGTCTTTTGCAAGAAGGAAAAAAGCTGACGCACAACGGTCATAGCAATTTTTCTGCTGGAATAAGACAAAGCCGAGCTAAAAGGGCGCCAAGCTCCGGACGATCGAGTTGTATTCTTTGGTCCTAGCCAGGTACTTTGAGGCTGGTTCCAGCGGGCACCCCACGTTTCATCGCTTGAGCGTCCAAGCATTTCTAACCAAGTTAAGTATTCGGCGCAGTCTTCCAAGGTAAGGGAGGAGAGGGCGGTTCTTTTTTCGATAATGGCCCAAAGAAGAAATCTTTCGGCTTCTTTTTTATAAGCAGCTTGAGTATTTTGATTTTTTCCTCTTGCTTTCAACCAAGAATGAATGGCCTGTAGGTCATCTTCAGCACTAAGTTGACAGTTGGCTTTGACTCCGCGGTTTGTTCCTTCTCTTCCGTTAAAAAGATCAGGCACCTTAAAAGATTCGAGAGGAACAATTTGTGAGCGCTCGGAGTGCATGAACCCAGCTCGTTGCGGAACTTTTTTGAAGTGAGTTTCAGGATTAACGACTTCAGTAAATTGGGCTCCTGCTACAACCCCGATTTTATGTCCGTAGTAAAGCTTGGTAAGTTCAATGGCCTTTTTTAAAACCGAATCCGGAAGCTCTACTCCTTCTAGGCGATGGTCATACAACCATTTAAGGATTCCATTCGCCGTTTCCTTTTCAAGATGGACGGATTTCCACCAATTATTGTCATTGATATAAATTAAGTCCATTAAGTCATCTAGGTTGTATATTTCGTTGGACTTAAGGTGTTCCGAGACATCTTCAAAAAAGTACTGTGAAAGGGGAGCATCAAAATCTAATTGGGACATAACAATATTGTTTTTTCAGCAAGCTTAGGTTTTGGCCTGTGTTGTGTTCGATTATGGTTCCAAAATTCTTCCTCAATAATAAGACGGAAATCAGCAGAAACGAGAAGGTAAGATTTCAATTGTCTTTTAAGAAAGAGAAAGTTTTACCAATGTGCTTGGGGTTATAGTTTATGGATGAGCATTACTCACTTCAACAAATGCAATTTAAGCTTTGACTTGCTTGCTATATAAAAGAAGATTTTTACGCCCTGAGTAGCAACGGATATGAAAGAATTGGTTGGTGCGAGAGGTCGGACTCGAACCGACACGTCTAAGACACTAGAACCTAAATCTAGCGCGTCTACCAATTTCGCCACACTCGCTTTTTGAAGAGCCGTAATTCTACTACAAAATCAAAACTGAGGCTTTTAAAATTATTTTTTAGAGAAGTCTGCTCCAGCCAAGTATTTTTCTAGCCAAAGAGAGCCAATTATGGTTTTTACATCAGTAATCTCGCCGTTCATGGATTTTTTGACAAGTTCTTCCCATGGAAGAAGGGAGAGTTCTACGAATTCTCCGGGATCAAGATGTTGTTCTTTTTTCAGAAGATCTTTGGCGAGGTAGATCCAAATACTTTCGTTTGAATAGCCGATAGCATTATTGATCTTTCCTAAGAAGACCCAGTTTGCGGCTTCGTAGCCGGTTTCTTCTAAAAGTTCGCGTTTGGCACAGACAAGAGGATCTTCATTTGGGTCCAATTTTCCGGCAGGAATTTCTAAAAAAGCTTTTCCGGCTGGGTATCGCCATTGTCTTTCTATAACAACTTGGCCGTCATTGGTTAAAGGAATAATTGCCGCTGCTCCAGGATGTTTAATATATTCTCTGGTTGTTATTTTTCCGTCCGGAAGTTCAACTTTGTCTTTGTAAATTTTTAAGAAGTTGCCTTTGTAAACTTCCTCTGTTGAAATTTGCTTTTCTTCGAGAGAATCCATTTCAAGTCCTTATAGCTAGTCACTTTTGACGAATCTCAGAAAGCTTATCACGTTGGTATGAGTTTTCTAAGTATTTGCCTTAATGCCTAGAATAGGTTCAGGGACTTTATTCTTCCTTATTAACTTGCAATAATTTACAAAGGAAGGGGGTGCAAGAAAACCCCAAAAGGAATTACGATGAGCACAAACACTATACCTTTAAGAACTTCTCAAAGTTTCGTTAACTGGTTCTCTATCTGCTATTTTGCATGCGCAATCGGCATGTTCATCTACCTCTGGGCTAACACTCCGGTTATTGCAGATTTATGGACAAGTCTATTAGATTTCGCCTTCAACATTATGTATGTTGTAATCGGTGCTCTTTTATGGCCCGGAACTCTGTTGGCCATGTTGGTAATGGGCTTTTATTAATTTTTTAGCAAAACGAACGGTTAGGCTCCATTGAGTTTTTCTCTTTGGAGCTTTGGTCGTTGGTTGTCATTTTAGTATTTGCTACAAAGCGGTTCCGAACGGGCCGCTTTGCCTTTCCAGGAAACGGCTCCCTCATTTTTTAGAACGTTTTGCAGTTAGGCAAATTTAATCACTAAGATCTTTTTCTAAACCGTGTCTGTTTTGGCAACTTAAAACAGGAAAGGCTGCAAACACATGTTATGTTTGCAGCCTGCGGAGTTAGAGTTTAAAAACTGCGCTTTTTAACTTCCGGCAGTTCCTTCTAACATTTTCCTATTAGACCGGAGCTTTGGGCATAGGAGCCGGAGCGCCTTGTGGACCGAAACCTTGCGGTCCGAAGCCATGATGGCGTTGCGGAGCAAATCCATGATGACGTGGTCCTCTATGGCCTCTGAAGTGGCTCTTGCTTTCGAGAGCTTCTAAAACTTTAACTTGTTCTGGAGTTAGAACCTTAACAAGTTCAGCACGAGCCTTGATCAGGTTTTGAGTAGCCTCGAGTTGCTGCTGGAGTCTGGTAACTCTTGCTTCTAAACGCTGTTCTTGGCTGAGCTGCCAGCCCGGAGCTTGCTGGTTCGCATTTCTCTGAGCATGAAGAGCGTCGATAGCAGCGGAATAGTTATTCCAAGCGGGCTTCTGAGAATCGTTCAAATTAAGAGAGCCAAGCAAGTAAACTTTTCTGTCCTGATACCCGACTGCTGGACCGCGCATTTGATTGCCCGGGCCAAAATAGCAAGGAGCGCCGTTGTAAGTGCCGTAACAAGGTGCGCCGCAGTTAGGACCAGGACCCATCATTCCCATACCGCAGCCGGGGCCTGGTACCCACTGAGCAGATGCGGCAGTTGCTAAGAGTGCTAAGGAGCCGATAAGAGATCCCTTGAGAAGGAGCTGAGATGCTTTGTTCATCATGGTTTCCTTTGATTGAATTATTGGAGGTATGGAGCTTCTTGCTCCACGCATACAAGATACACAAAAAGCCCGATATGTAACATCCTAAGTGTTAATTTGATTAACTGAGCGTAATAATTCGTAATACGCAGGGCAATTTATTTACATTTCTCAGGCCGAGGCTAACTATTATTCGCTAAGAGAAAGTACTGAATAGGAAGGGCCCGAAGTATTCGGGCCCGAAATACTAACACATTAATAAGTGAGAGCCGGTTTTAAAGTTTTAGCTTCTTCAACCCATTTTTCCACATCTTTCAATGTTGGAGAACGTTTTGCGAGATGCTTTTCTTCGTTAATTTCAACAACCTTTTTAGCTAGATTTGCAGGAACACGGTTTTTCAATTCGTTAACTGTGTCTACTCCTGCGCGTTCAAGAATTTCAGCGTACTGAGGTCCAATGCCGTTGATGCGAATTAAATCAGCATGGTTGGCGAACTTTAGGATCAATTTCGGAGAAATCTTTGTTTCCTCTGCTAATTTCTTTCTTAAGGCCGGAGTTGCGGTTTTGGAAAGATATTCCGAGGTAGTAAAAATACCAGCGTCATTGAGTTTTTTTGCATATTCCTCACCGACACCTTCAATATCTAAAACTTTATAATCCATAAACTCACCTTAGAAAAAGAGATGTACATACCTTGGAATATAAAGGGTTTGCAAACTAACTAGGTTCCTAATACCCCAAAATAAGTTCCGTTTTCAAGGTTAAAAACAATAAGATCAAAGTAGTTAAGTATCATGGCTAGTAACAAAGTAGCCCTCGGGATATCATTAGCTCTCGGAGCGGCTGTCAGCTGGGGTGCGATGGGGATCGCTGCCCAATATCTTCTTCACTATTGTCGTTTTGAAGCAATCGATCTAGTTTCTATCCGTCTCGTGTCGGCCGGAATTCTTTTGCTGCTTATCTACCGAATTCTAGGCGGTACAGACGTCATGTCTCCGTTCTCTTCTCGGTGGGCATTTACGCAAGTGGCTATTGCAGGCGTTACTATCCTTGGTTCCCAACTGACATTTATGCTGTCTATCAAAGCTGCAGATGCGGCGCTGGCAACTATTTTATTTACCGTCATTCCTTTGATGTGCGCCGGTTATTACTGCGTTGTGGACAAAAAGTTCCCTTCTCCGGCAACTTGTCTTTGTTTTGTCCTAGCCTCAGCCGGCGTTGCTTTGGTCGTGACGGACGGAGACTTCAGCAAGCTGAACTTCTCTGTTGTGGGGTTGCTATGGGGACTGTGTTCCAGTGCTTTATGCGCTTTGTACTCCATTCAGCCTCAGAAAGTTATAAAGAAATTAGGAGTATGCCCGGTTGTCGGATGGGCCATGATAATCGGAGGACTTGTTGCTTGCTGCTTTAATCCTCCTTGGACGCTTCAGGTTGACTGGAATCTTAATTCGATTGCGGCTTTCACTTTTATTGTAACGATCGGAACCGTTTTATCTTTCTGGTGCTATCTTTCCAGTGTCAAATATCTTTCAGCAGTTTTAGTCAGTCTGATTGGGTGCATGGAACCAGTTACGGCTTACATCCTGTCTATCATGTTCTATGGAAAATCCGTTGGTCTTTATGAACTGTTAGGAATTCTTTTTGTATTTGCAAATGTAATGATCATTTCTGTTCAGTCAGAGGAGAAAAAGAACTAAAAATGGAAGAAAATTCCCGGTCACAAGCAATTAAGTGGGCCCTAAAAACTTCTGTCCCCGTGTTTATGGGATATATCCCATTAGGCGTTGTTTTTGGATTTTTGTTTGTTCAGGCAGGTGCTGAGTGGTGGCTTGCCCCACTTGCTTCAATCATGATTTATGGAGGAGCAGTTCAGTACATGATGATTCCGATGCTGGCGGAAGGGCTTCCGATTTCCGCCATCGCTTTTGCTACTTTTGTTGTTAATCTCCGCCATGTCTTTTATGGTCTCTCACTGATAGATACCGTTCCGAAAAAAGGTCCGGCTAAGTGGTTTTTGTCTTTTCTGCTGACCGACGAGACATACTCTTTATTAACTACTCTTCCAAAATCGGTTCCTCTAAGCAACCGACTCTTTTTAGCTTTCTTTAATTATCTTTGGTGGATTCTTGGAAGTCTGATTGGCGCTCTTTTAGGGCTAGGGATCAAAGTTAATTTAGGCGGTTTTGATTTTGTGCTGACAAGTTTGTTTGCGATGCTCTTATGTGAGCAATGGAGACAAAGAGACTCTTCGTGGCCGGTCTGGATAGCATTGGCTTCTTATGGAGCAGCCAGATTAATCAGCGTTGAACATTGTCTGGCTTTGGCTATCGCGTTCTCCAGCATTGGAGCATTACTGCTGATGCTGCCGCGCAGAAAGATGAAGGAGAAGATTTATGAATGATTACGGTTATCTTTTTGCGACGTTTTTCGCAATGATGGTTATTAGTTTTGGGGAGAGGGCGCTGCCTTTTGCGGCCGGAGAATGGCTGCAAAAACAGAAGTGGGCAATTGTGCTGGGGAAGTTCTTGCCGCTGGCTATCATGTTTTTGCTGGTTCTTCACTCTTCGACAGGAGCGGCATTATCTCACGGGGGATTGCCGATTCCCGAGTTGGCAGCGATTGTTGCAACTTTAGTACTTCAGTGGTTCTGGAAAAATGCGTTGCTTTCTATTTTTACCGGAACTTTAGTTTACGTTGTCCTGTTTAACTCTATGTTTTAATTGTGAAAAACCCGGATGGTTCCGGGTTTTTCTGCTCAGTCAATTCAGCTAAATGTGAGGGCCTGATTTCTCCAGCTTCTTGCATTTCTCATTTGTTGCCGCAAATTTGGCAAAGTTAGCAATGAATTTAGAAGCGAGTTCCTTAGCTTTTTCGTCCCAAACTGCAGGGTTCTTGTAAGAGCTCCTTGGGTCCAAAACGTCTTTTGTCACTCCAAAGACTTCAGTTGAATATCTCAAATTGAAGAAGGGAATAACAGCAGTCGGTTCTTTCAAAATGGACTGATTCAGAATTGCGTCAATAATTGCTCTTGTTTCTTTAATGGAAATACGCTTTCCCGTTCCGTTCCATCCGGTATTGACGAGGTAGAACTTGGCGTTGCTTTTCTCTGCTTTTTTTACCAGCTCTTGGGCATACTTGAAAGGATGAAGAGTTAAGAAAGCTGCTCCGAAGCAGGCAGAAAATGTCGGCTTCGGTTCTGTAATTCCTCTTTCTGTTCCAGCTAATTTGGAGGTGTAGCCGGATAAGAAATAGTACATCGCTTGATCTGAATCAAGAATGGATACCGGAGGAAGGACTCCGAAAGCATCGGCCGTCAAGAAGATAATGTCTTTAGCGTGCGGACCTTTTGAAATTGGTTCGACGGTATTTTCAATGTGGTAAATCGGATAGGAGACGCGAGTATTTTCAGTAGCTGAAGAATCAGAAAAATCTATCTTTCCGTTTTCGTCGACGATGACATTTTCTAGCAGAGCGTCTCTGCGGATTGCTTTGTAAATGTCCGGTTCGCTTTCTGCATCGAGATTAATTACTTTCGCGTAGCAGCCTCCCTCGTAATTAAAGACACCTTCATCGTCCCAGCCGTGTTCGTCGTCTCCAATGAGAAGGCGTTTCGGATCAGCGGACAGAGTTGTTTTACCTGTGCCGGATAAACCGAAAAAGATGGCAGTTTCTTTGAGCGATTTATCGGTATTTGCGGAGCAGTGCATAGAGGCAATTCCACGCAATGGATTTAAGTAATTCATTACGGAGAACATACCTTTTTTCATTTCGCCGCCGTACCAAGTATTTAAAATCACTTGGATTTTCTTTTTGAGATTGAAAGCAATAGCAGTCTCGCTGTGTAAGCCGAGTTCTTTGTAATTTGCTACTTTGGATTTGCTGGCAGTTAAAACTACAAAGTCAGGTTCTCCGAATTCTGCTAATTCTTCAGGTGTGGGACGAATGAACATATTGGTGACGAAGTGGGCTTGCCAAGCCACTTCCATGACAAACCTAACTTTCAAACGTGTATGTTTGTTGGCTCCGCAGAAGGCATCAACGACGTAAAGTTTTTTGCCTGAAAGTTCTTTGACAGCTTGTTTTTCTAATTCTTCCCAAGTTTCCGGAGTGATAGGCTTATTGTCGTTGGGATATTCCGGAGTATTCCACCAAACCGTTTCTTCCGTTACTTCATCTTTGACAATGTACTTGTCTTTGGGAGAGCGGCCCGTGTAAACGCCGGTCATTACATTGAGAGCACCTAACTCAGTTTTGAAGGCTTTTTCGTAGCCGTTTAGTTCAGGATGAGTTTCTTCTTCGTAAAGTTTGTCGAAGGATGGGTTGAAAATGATTTCTTTAACGTTGGTAATCCCATAGCGGGAAAGGTCAATATTTTTATTATTCATCTTAGCCTTCTTACTTTCTTGTACCTTTTAGAGGCTCAAGGACGTGATTGTGTTACAAAATTTAACTGTTTAAGGTTACTACTTTTTGCATTCCATGAAAAGAAAAATTTTGAATGAGAATTAGTAGCAAGATTGAACAAGTTTTAAAAAAAATCCGATGACGGCTCTCGCTGCACCGGACAAAAAGGTAGGAGGATTATTTAACTGTTGATTTATCGCTGGAGAATTTGAATTCTTTTAGATCGGACTTCAAATTGGAGGCATCGTTTTTGAGATTCTCTTTGTTTTGCTGAAGAGATTGAAGATCTAGCGATTTTGCATTGTCTTTCAAAGAAGCGGCATGTTCCTTTGCGCTTTGGTAATCGGAGACGAAACCATTGGGACCGTCCTGAGGAAGCACTGTTTCAGCAGCAGGTACAGAATTGCTCGGTGTTGGAACTTCGAGCTTATCAGCTGCTTGTGCACCGAGAGCGGAAAGTCCTAAGATTAAAAACGAGATCACTAAAATCTTTTTCATGTTGTCTCTCCTATAAATAGAAACAAACTAATGATATAAGGGTTTTATCCTATTTTAAAAATAAATTTTGTAAAGAATGTAAGTGTAAATTAATGCCTTCATTCAACAAATCTATAAAGAGCTAAGAATGCAGGCTAAGTACTCGGATAAATATTCTCTCGAACATTCTATGATTGGCTATTTGGGCATTGAGCTCATCAGTGAGGAAGAAGGGCTTGTAAAGGCCAAGATGCCGGTCAATGAAAAGACTTCTCAACCTTTCGGTGTTTTGTGCGGGGGCGCATCCTTAGCTTTTGCCGAAATTATTGCCGGGTACGGTTCTTTTCTCTATTGCGGTGAAAATGAGATACCGGTTGGGTCATCTGTTTCAGGAAATCATATTTCTTCCGTTAAGACCGGAGATGACGTGTGGGTCTATGCTGTTGCAAAGTGTTTGCATCATGGACGCCGAACACACATCTGGAATGTAGACATCTTTAATAAAGATGAAAAATTGATCAGTACTGTCAGAGTCACCAATTTCATTGTTGAAGATAAGTTGAAGAGCTGGAAATAAGAAGGAGCTTTCCTAGCTATTTCGGGAAAGGAGACTCAAAACACTGGGTGGTGAAAAACTCTTGTGAATTGTCTTCTGGCGATTCTTTCTTATTGTTAGGAAAGATGTCAAACGGAAGCTTAGCTTCTGGTCTATCTCATTCTTGGGCAGAAAAAAGATTTATTTTTTCTGAAATCGACAAGTTTGAGTATTTTTCAATTAAAAACCAAAACTAACTCGGCGGGAGCTCCTGATTGATAGGGAGGGGATTTTATAGTTTAAAGGTAATATAGGGAGGGTGAATATAAAATTTTTCGAAAAATTCGGCACTTTTCGTGCAGTTTGAAGTGTTTCGAAGAAATCCTCAGCTAACACAAAATAAAATTTATAAATTTCATAGCATTAGCTGAGGGTTTCAATTGTACAAACTTACATCCTTCAACTGAAACAGGGATGTAGTTTTGCTGTAAACGGAATAAGAGCGTTTCAATTGTACAAACTTACATCCTTCAACTGAAACAAGTTGATGACGTTACGGCCGTTCCCGCTGTCGTATCGTTTCAATTGTACAAACTTACATCCTTCAACTGAAACATCGCTATTAGTTACTTGTTAGTTTCTAGAACGGGAGTTTCAATTGTACAAACTTACATCCTTCAACTGAAACGTAGCGCCTCCTGCGATAGTTGTCAGGGTTTTAAAAGTTTCAATTGTACAAACTTACATCCTTCAACTGAAACACGCATAAGCAAGTGCTGAAGATACGCCGTCTTTTTTTTCAATTGTACAAACTTACATCCTTCAACTGAAACGTTCGATTTCAGAGTTGTATTTTGCGCGGATCTCTGTTTCAATTATACAAACTTACATCCTTCAACTGAAACAACATTAGGAGACCTAAAAAAGTGCGTTAAAGCCTTTCAATTGTACAAACTTACATCCTTCAACTGAAACACTTCCATATTGTTGACAATCTCGCTATCCGTTCTGTTTCAATTGTACAAACTTACATCCTTCAACTGAAACAGAGGAAATTTAACTAAAGATGACTTTGATGTCAGTTTCAATTGTACAAACTTACATCCTTCAACTGAAACGAAGTTCCAGAGACATTTTCACTGAAACCATTTTTCGTTTCAATTGTACAAACTTACATCCTTCAACTGAAACTCGATGGAGTTCGTCCGGAGGAAGTCGCAAACATGGTTTCAATTGTACAAACTTACATCCTTTAACTGAAACACGAGAACTGCCCCCAAAATCATCAGAGACAAGTTGTTTCAATTGTACAAACTTACATCCTTCAACTGAAACTGAGGTGTCTCACTCAAAAGCGCTGTCGGAGGCCCTGAGTTCCCGGGGCGTAGTTTTCGTCTCAACAGTAAAAAACTACATTCTTCAACTGAAACTTTAACAACGTTTATAAGCCCCAAAGTACTGGCAAGAATGTACTGAACCAGGGTACGTAAATGATCAGTATCAAAGCTAAAACCGCAGCTATCAACAGCGGAATTACCGCAGGCGTAATTTCTTCCATCGTTAGTCCGCTGATCTGAGCTCCCACGTATAAGTTAACCGCCACGGGAGGAGTAATCTGGCCGATGGCCAAGTTAACCGTCATCATTACGCCGAACCATACAACGTCCCAGCCGAAGTGTCTGATCAATGGGAGTAGGAAGGGCAATAAGACGTAGTAAATAGAAATCGCATCTAAAAGCATGCCTGCAAGTAACAGGATGACGTTGATAAGCGCAAGGAGAACCCAAGGATTATCAGACAACGCTAATAAGAATTCGGCGCCTTTTTCTACTAAGCCAACAGTACTTGCAACCCACGCAAAAAGCCCCGCACAGGTCACAACAAACATAATAACGGCGGTCGCTTTGACAGACTCAACTAGAACTTCTAATAAAATTTCAAAAGAATTGAATGTCCTATAAATAAAGACACCAACAAAAAGACCATAGAAAATAGCCACAGCAGCCGCTTCGGTTGGAGTAAAAATACCGCCGTAAATGCCGCCCAAAATCACAACTGGAGTCATGACGCCCCAGAAGGCGTCTTTGAACGCTTTCCAAATAGGTACCGAACGAGGAAGACCTCTGTAGCCGCGTTTTTTAGAAATGAGGTAAACGCAAATCATCAAGCAGCCGGCCACAAGAAGACCGGGAATGATACCCGCGGCAAATAGAGCCGGAACGGAGGCATCGGCAATTCCCCCGTAAACGATAAACGCGATGCTTGGAGGAATAACAATAGCCAACCCGGAGGTCACCGACACATTGGCGGCTGCAAAAGGTTTGTCATAACCGCTTTTAACCATCGCCGGAATCAAAATTAATCCCAATGCAGCTACCGTTGCGGGGCCCGATCCGCTGACTGCACCCCAGAAGGTTGCTACGGCAACGGTTGCAATGGCCAATCCGCCGGTCATATCTCCGACAATGGTCTCGACTAAGGTGACGATGCGGGCTGCAATACCGGCTCTCTCCATGATGAAGCCGGCAAGAATAAAGAAAGGAATTGCGAGGAGAGGTACTTTTGCCACGCCGGCAAAAAAGTTGTAGGGCAGCATATCGATGCCCATGTCATACATCCAGGCAACAATTGAAGCACTAAGTCCTAGACAGATCGCAATAGGGACACGCAGAGCAAGAGGGATAACAAAGAGAAGAAGTAGAACCAGTGCCGGATCTTGAAAGAGTTCTGTCATTTCTGCCTCCTACACCAGTCCAGACTTAAAGTCACTGATGACTTTCTGGATAATGCGCACAATGATTAAAAGGGAAAATAAAGGAGTGGCCATGGTGTAAAGCCAGACCGGAATGTCCAAAGACTCACTGGAAACATTCAGAGAAAACTCATCCCAGACTTCAATGGAGCCGAGATAAACAAGAGCAGCAAAAAAAGCAATGCTGCAGACAACACCAAAGATGTACATCCCTTTTCTTAAAGCAAGCGGACAGGCGTTATAAAGTAGGTTCATGCAGAAGTTGCTTCCTTCTCTGAATGCTCTGGCGGTTCCAAGAAGGACAATCCAGACAAAGAAGTTGACTGTCAACTCTTCGGAGGCGGAGAAAGAGAAGTTTGTGCAGTACCTGACAATGACATTGATAAAGGATATGCAAGCCATTAGCCCTAAGAGAAAGGCTCCCAGTATTTCTTCAAACCGGGAATTTAAAAAATTCAGCATCTTTTTACTTCTATTTTGAAACGGGCGGCTTTTGCCGCCCGTTAACTACTCAATGGTTCAATTACTGAGCGGCTTTCATGTCTGCTTCAGCTGCTTTAACGAGTTCAGGACCAATCTTCTTCGTCCAGTTGTCGCGGACTTGCTGAGTTGCTTTGTAGAAGGCTTGAATTTGTTCGGGAGTGAAGCTTGTTACTTCCATACCATTCTTCTTCAATTCAGCATTAGGATCGCTAACGGCAGGAACCTTACCGATCTTCTGCAAGTAAGCTAAGGCTTCGCCATTGTCAAAGCCTAGGCGGGAGAGGGCTTTGCCGTAAAGTTCTGCTTCAGCTGCGCATTCAAGAATGATTTTTTGGTCTTCTTTGGAGAAACCGTCCCAAACTTTCTTGTTTGCTGTCAAGAAGAGTGGGTCAATCATGTAATGCCAATCGGTCATGTGCTTGTGCCATGTCCACATCTTCATTGGAATGTTGATGCCGTTGGTCGGATTTTCTTGACCGTCAACAATGCCTTGTTGGAAACCGGTAACGGCTTCAGACCAGTTAATAGCCTGGGGATTGGCGCCTAAAGCTGTGAAAATATCAATGAAGATCGGGGTGCCGCAAACGCGAAGCTTCATGCCCTTCATATCTTCAGGTTTGTTGATTGGACCCTTGCTGGTTGTCAGTTCGCGGAAACCGTTTTCGGACCAACCGATGAATTTAACGCCTGTTTTTTCAATAGCGTCTTGAAGCATCTTGCCCGACTTTCCGGCTTCGATGGCATCCATAGCTTTGTAACGGTTAGGATTGTTGGCTACAAAGAAAGGAAGTGCAGTCAAGTTAAGTTCTTTGATCTGCGGGGACCAGTTAATTGTGGAGGCAAGAGCAAAGTCGATGGCGCCGCGGCGAACCAAGAGAAGCTCGGATGTTTGTTTGCCTGCCATAAGCTGAGCGCCGAAATAAGGCTTAATGTTGACTCTTCCGTCGGTTTTGTTTCTTACGCAGTCAGCAAAGAAAGTTGCTGTTTGGCCCCAGCCGGAAGTGGCTCCCGGAACAACGCTTAATTTGTATTCTGCTTTATATGCAGCGGATACGGCTGTCATTAACCCTGCACAGGCGAGGGTAAAAAGCGCTTTGCCGAACAAGTGCTTCATGTTGAATCTCCTATTTGTGTGGATTGAGTTTTTAAAAATTAGAGGCAATACAAAGCCGCTAGTCTTTCTTAGTTTTTATAACTTCACGGCTTATGGCTTCCATCTTGGACAATGGATGTGCAGTTAGGAAAAGGAAGCTTTGTGGGTTCCTGTTCCATTGTCAATATGTTAACAATAATTTCTGCGGTTCTTCAAAATTGAGCTCACTGAAAAGCAGTAATAGATGGAAATTACTTAGGTGGGAGTTGGCCTGAGGGATTTTTCGGAAAAAGAAAGTTCCGTTCCTCTAAGTTTTTTATAAGTAAATATGATTTCTTTGGACTCATTAATGGGCAGACTTCTTCTCTATTTCCCCCACTTGATCCAATAATGCCTAATCCTGCTTGAGTGCCTGAGCGCCTATTTGGTTTTTAGGCTATTTTTGAAGTAGGATTAACCCATATTTGGTTGAATTTATCGGTGTGATGGTGAAAACATACAAGATTAATATTGCAGGCATGGAAAGAGCATTGCCTCTTTGCGCAATTAATGATGATCTTTACATTGGAGCTTTTATCATTGTTGGAGACCCTTCGCTTTCTGAGCATTGCGCCCGAGAGCTTCTTAAGATCGCTCCTGAATTTGATTACGTTCTTACTGCAGAGACCAAAGGTATCCCTTTAGTCCATGAAATGGCAAGACAAAGGGGAGATGCTAAATATATCGTCGCCAGAAAGAGTAAGAAACTCTACATGGTTGATCCTTTCTTTGTTGAAGTTCAGTCTATTACCACAGCCGCTCGGCAAAGGCTCTATTTAGATCAGCTCGATGTCGAAACCATGAAGGGGAAGAAAGTATTAATCGTTGACGACGTTATTTCAACCGGGAAATCTTTGGAGGCATTGGAAGAGCTGGCTGAAAGATGCGGAGCTAACGTTGTTGGAAAGATGGCTATTCTTGCTGAAGGGGAAGCGGCTGATCGCGACGATATCCTTTTCTTAGAAAAATTGCCTCTTTTCAATGCAGAAGGCGAACCGATTTCTTAATTAAGGAAAAGCAATGATTGGCATTATTGGAGCAATGAAAGTTGAGGTTGAAGGCCTCAAAAAAGAATTGAAAGATCTGAAGGTAACCACTATCAGCGGCATCGAGTTCAACCAAGGAATTTTGAACGGAACTCCTGTTGTTATCGCTGAGTGCGGCATCGGGAAAGTCTTTGCAGCTATCTGTGCACAGACAATGATTTTGAAGTTCGGCGTGGACAAAATTATTAATACCGGTGTGGCCGGAGCTCTTTCTCCTGACTTAGAGGTTGGAGACATGGTTGTTGCTACCGCAGTATGCCAGCATGATATGGATACTTCCGGCTTAGGGGATCCTATCGGAATGGTTTCGGGCCTCAATCAGATTTTCTTTGAAACCGATAAAGCTCTTCAAGAGCTTGCTCTTGAAAGTGCCAGAGATAAGGACTTCAAGTGCGTAACCGGAGTTATTGCGACCGGCGATCAGTTTATGAAAGATACCGTCAAGGGAGAATTAATTGCAGCTACCTTTAAAGCAGTTGCCGTAGAAATGGAAGGCGGTGCCATCGGCCAAGTCTGCGCGGTAAATAAGATTCCATTCTTAGTTATTAGAGTAATGTCTGACTGCGCCGACGACGGAGCGAACGTAGATTTCGCAGTATTCCTGGATGGAGCGGCTAAAGAATCTATGGAAGTTGTCAAAGGAATAGCTGAAAGCTACGCATCATAATTTCGTTTTTTCAACGTAAAGAGCTCGCATATCGCGGGCTTTTTTTGTTAGAGCAACGCGATAACGGCGTGTCCAAAGATTATTATTCCTGTATCTCAACTCAGCTCTCAAGGATTTTTTTATGAATTTCATTTGCAGCAAATGTGGGAAATTAACGCCGACACATACTCCTCAAGCTTCATGCTCTTGCGGCGGATTGTTTTCTCTTCCTAATGAGTTTCCCAAATTTGAAGAAAAGCTAATCGATAAAAATGAATGGAGCCTTTTCCGCTATCGGGCTTTTATGAACATCGAAGGGGAGAGCTGGCGCGATGTCACGATGGGAGAGGGCAGAACCCCGATCATCTCTTTTGACAAGGATGTCATGGTCAAGATGGATTACATGATGCCGACTCTTTCTTTTAAAGATAGAGGCGCAGCCGCACTGGTTGCTCATATGAAAGAAATCGGTGTCAAAAAGTGCGTCCAGGATTCCAGCGGAAATGCAGGTGTGGCTGTAGCTGCTTATTGCGCAAGAGTAGGCATCGATTGCGAAATTTATGTGCCGGAAGGAACAAGTCCAAAAAAAATTTCTATGATTGAGGCATTCGGAGCTAAAGCGGTCGTTGTACCCGGAACCCGAGATCATTGTGCGGATGTATGCAGAGCAAAAGTCGTTACTGAAGGAGCCTATTACGCCAACCACGTTTTTAATCCATTCTTCTATGAGGGAACAAAAACTTATATCTACGAGACCTATGAGCAGTTGAAACGTATTCCGGAAAATATTTTTATTGAATTAGGAAACGGAACATTGTTTATCGGAGCTGTGTTGGCTTTAGAACATCTTTTGGCTTCGGATGTTATATCTCATTTCCCGCAGGTTATTGCTATCCAAGCAAGCGGTTGTGCACCTTTCTTTGAAACTATTGAAAAACAATTAGATCATCTCGCCGAAATTACTCCTGTCCCCACTTTGGCCGAGGGAATTGCGATTGGCAAGCCAGCAAGAGCCGAGGAGATCATGGACATGATTAAACGCCATGACATTCGTGTTGTGACGGCACCGGAAGAAGAAATTCTTCCCTCTCGCCGCAAACTTGCTGCTAGAGGCATTTACGCCGAGCATACAACGGCTGCAGCTCTGGCCGCCTATGAACAATATTGCAAAATTTATGGGCACACTCCGGACTCTCTACTGTCAATGTGCGGAGCAGGTATTAAAAGCGACCATTAAAAGCCGATTTATGGAATCTATTTGAGCAATTGAAAAGACCAATATAAGAAATCGTTGCAATCTTCTAAGTGGAAATACTAAGTGGATGTTGGTAAAATCCCTATAGAGAAACTTTGGGGGTAGATTATGAGATATCCGAAAGAGTATCAAGCTCAAGAAAGAATTGAAGCTAGAAAAGATTTACAACTTATTGAAAAAATGATGAAAGTTAATTTTGCATTCTTATGTGCAGGATTTATTCTCATGCAGGTCATCGGTCTTTTGATAAATTAAAAGACGATTTGCAATTTTTTTTAGAGTTGTGTAATATCACGCTTCACTTGCAGGGGAATCGCCAAGCTGGTTAAGGCACCGGATTCTGATTCCGGCATTCGAGGGTTCGAATCCTTCTTCCCCTGCCAGCCTCTTTCAAATCATCGGCTTCAAAATACGAAGCAAAGTTCTAAAGCATATTTTTTGTTCCAAAGACGTTCACGGATGTTTTTCCAATCTTTTTCTGCTTTCTAGCAGGTTTTGCGTTGTCTAACTTCGTACTTTTCAACACTTAAAGAAAAACAAGAAAAGATTCTTAACATTGATAGAAAGTTTTTAAGCAACAAAATTGTGTAATTCAAGGAAGTCGTTATAATTAACCGTTTACTAAATGGCCTAGTGATTTTTAGGCCTCTTTATTGATACTAAAGAATATTTTTATTTGGACGGCTCGGCTCTTCCGGGTCGAGAGGAAAAACAGAAAATGACAGAAACAAAAGATCAAGTTGAAGCAGCTCCAGCCGCTGAAGAAGTAAAAGCTGAAACCGCAGTTGCTGAACCTGCCAAAGAAGAAGCAGTTAAAGTTGAACCGAATCCGCTTGAAAGAAAGGTTGAAGTCTCCGTTTCTCGCGCTGACATCGAAAAAGAAGTTCAGAAGCGCTTGAAGCAGTATGCCAAGAAGGCAAAATTCCATGGTTTCCGTCCAGGCAAAGCTCCGATGAGCATGGTTGCCGCCACTTATGGTTTCGAAGCTGAACAAGAAGCTATCAACCAGTTGGCTGTTGATGCAGCTTCTAAAGCTTTGCAGGAAGGCAAGTTTGAAATTGTCGGCCAGCCCTCTATCTATCCGGCTGAAAAGCAGGACGAAGAAGGCCTTGTTAAGTTCGAAGTTGCTTTCGAAGTTTTCCCGGAAGTTAAAGTGCCTGACCTCAAAGGTGTTAAGGTTACTGAATACGAATGCGCTCTTACTGAAGAAGATGTAAACAAGACATTGGACGTAATGCGCAAACAGCGTACAACTTACTCCAAAGTTGAAAGACCGGCTCAAGATAACGACTTGGTTACAGTTGACTTCGAAGGCAAACTTAACGGTGAAGTTTTCAAAGGCGGTAAGGCTGACAACTACAAGTTCGTTCTCGGCGCAGGTCAGATGCTCCCGGCTTTTGAAGATGCTATCAAGGGCATGGCTATCGGAGAAGAAAAGACTTTCCCGCTCACATTCCCTGCAGAATATCCTTCTCAGGAATTGGCCGGAAAAGAAGTTTCCTTCACGGTCAAACTCACTGGAGTTGAAGAGCCTCATCTTCCAGAATTGAATGATGAATTTGCTGCTTCTTTGGGTATCACTGAAGGCGGTGTTGCTCAGTTGACAGCTGATGTTAAAGAAAACCTTGAACGCGAACTCAAGAACAGATTGACCAACAAGACAAAACAGAGCGTTATGGATGCTCTCTTGAAGGCCACTGAATTCCCTGTTCCTCACGCTTTGGTTGAAGAAGAACGTTTGAAGATGGTTGAAGCTCAGAAAGAAATGCTCAAGGCTCGCGGCCTGACTCTTCCTGACACTGTTTTCGCCAACAAGGAATTGATGCTTGATGCAGCTACTAACCGTGTTCGTTTAGGTCTCCTGATTCAGGAAATCATCAAGGCAGAAGACATTAAGGCTACTCCGGAAGAAGTTAAAGCATTGGCTACAGATATCTCCAAGAGCTTCGAAGATCCGGAAGAAGTTATCAACTGGTACTTGAATGACCCACAGCGCAAGTCCGAATTAATCGGTGTTGTTCTTGAAAACAATGTCGTAAATTGGGCATTGAAGAATGCTGATACTCAGAAAGAAACTGTTAAATTCGAAGATTTGATGGCTGCACAGGCTTAATTCAAATTCTTGATTTAGGTTTTTAATTGGGCGGGGGCTGCGAAGTCATCGCCCATTTGTCTTTAGGAATAAAACATGCAAGATAAGATTTTCACTCCTCCTACTATGAACAATTTGATCCCAATGGTAATCGAGCAGAGCGGAAGAGGTGAACGCTCCTTCGACATCTATTCCAGACTGTTGAGAGATCGTGTGATTTTTCTTGTTGGACCTGTGACTGAACAGAGTGCTAATTTGGTCGTTGCTCAGCTTCTTTTCTTAGAAAGCGAAAATCCTGATAAAGACATCTCTCTGTATATTGACTCTCCGGGAGGGAGCGTCTACGCCGGTTTATCTATTTACGACACTATGCAGTTTATTAAGCCTGATGTTTCAACAATCTGCTTAGGTATGGCCGCCTCAATGGGCGCTTTCTTGTTGGCTTCAGGAGCCGCAGGTAAGCGTTATGCTCTTCCTAACTCCAGAATTATGATTCATCAGCCTTCCGGCGGTTCTCAAGGTACCGCAGCTGATATCGAGATTCAGGCCAAAGAAATTTTGGAATTGAGAAGCCGCTTAAACGGAATCCTTGCTTCTCATACAGGTCAGACCATCGAAAAGATTGCTAAAGACACCGAGAGAGATAATTTTATGAGCAGCTTGGAAGCTAAAGAGTACGGCATTATTGACCGTGTATTTACAAAACGTTCAGAAATCCAGGCTAAGGCTTAATTCCGGGGTGAGACAATGAAGTTTGGAAGCAAAGATCCTGTGTGCTCCTTCTGCGGAGCCAAGAAAGGGCAGTACGAGGCGATTTACAAATCCAGCGAAGGGGACAGCTATATTTGCAAAGACTGCACTCGCCAGCTGGCTGAATACTCTGGCGTTATTGCCGAAGCAATGAAGCAATCCGGTCTGTCTGCTTCTTCTCCTGCGTCTGCAAAAGATTCTGAGGCAGCCGGAGCTGCAGCAGTAAGCGAATCTATTCTGAATAAGAAGATCCCGACTCCAAGGGAAATTTGCGAGAACCTTGACCAGTACGTGATTGGACAGGCAGAGGCTAAAAAAGTTCTTTCCGTTGCCGTCTACAACCACTATAAGAGACTGAAGAACAAGTTTCAGGGCAACGGTGACGGCGAGGATCTGGAAATTCAAAAGAGCAATATCTTGCTTTTAGGCCCGACAGGTTCCGGCAAAACACTTCTTGCTCAGACAATGGCAAAGATGCTGAATGTTCCCTTTGCTATTGCCGATGCAACCACTTTGACCGAAGCCGGCTATGTTGGAGAAGACGTAGAAAATGTTATTCTGAAGCTCCTTCAGAGTTGTGATTTTGATGTTAAGAAGGCCGAGACCGGCATTATTTACTTAGACGAAATTGATAAGATTGCTCGTAAAAGTGAAAATCCTTCTATCACCAGAGATGTTTCCGGTGAAGGCGTTCAGCAGGCACTTCTTAAGTTGGTAGAAGGCACCGTTGCTTCTGTTCCTCCCGGAGGCGGAAGAAAACATCCTAACGGAAAGAATATTCAGGTCGACACTACAAATATTCTTTTTATTTGCGGTGGTGCATTTGAGGGCTTGGATAAGATTATCCGCAGAAGAACGGAAAAGAGCGGTATAGGCTTTGAGGCTGAAGTTCGCGGCGAAGACGAAAGAAGTGAAGGAGAGATTCTTCACGATATCGAAGCTAAAGATTTAGTGCATTTCGGTTTAATTCCGGAATTGGTAGGCCGACTTCCCATCATCACAACCTTGGACAATTTGGATGAAGATGCTCTGATTCGTATTTTGACCGAACCGAAAAATGCGGTTATCAAGCAATTTGCCAAGTTGTTTGAAATGGAAAATGTGATTTTGGAAGTCAAACCTGAAGCGCTGAAAGAAGCTGCTTTACTGGCTAAGGAAAGAAAGACCGGTGCTAGAGGTCTTAGATCGATTATTGAAAAGGCATTGATGGCAGCCATGTACGAAGTGCCCGACAATAAACAAGTTAAGAAAGTTGTAGTTACGGCCGAGACAATCAGAAATGGAAAGGCTGAGTATGAAGAGTTTTTGGATAGTGAACCGAATCTAAGAATTTCGTCAGACTCATAGTCTTTAAGACATTACCTGAAAGGCCTTGGCAGAGATGCTGAGGCCTTTTCCGTAAAAAGCACGTATGGCTGGAGTTAAAGGAAGGATTATTCAGGTATTGAGCTAGAAAAGCGCAAAAATTACGATAAATCGCCGTTTTTGTTACTCATTTTCTTTTCTTCTAAGGCCTTCAATTTCTAAATGTCGTTTTATACTCAAAAATAAGTTCAAAGAAATACAGAGGGGTGTATTTGAAATACAAAAGTGAGGAACTGTAAAAGTAGACTTGAATAATTTAGGAAAGCCCCCATCTGGACATTGTGAAATGGAAAAAAATAACGTTAGGAAATCAATGACAAATAGAGTTTCAAAAGCAATTCCTGTTTTGCCGTTAAGAGATGTTGTGCTTTTCCCGCACATGATTATGCCTCTTTACGTAGGAAGGCCCAAGTCATTGGCAGCTTTACGTAGAGCAACCGAAAGCAGCACAGGAAAAAATAGAATTCTTCTTCTCTCACAGAAAGAAGCTTCGACAGAAGATCCGACTGCTTCTGATCTTTTTGATGTGGGAACAGTTGCAAGAGTTATTCAGACATTAAAACTTCCGGACGGAACCCATAAGGTTTTAGTGGAAGGACTTTTCCGCTGTAAGGTTAAAAACTTCAGAACATTAAATGACGGAGCTTTAACTGCAACTTATGAAGAAGTCCAAGAAATCCCTGTAGATGATCCTTCTTTCGAGGCCGTTAGAAGGGCATTGCTCTCAACATTTGATACTTATCAGAAGAACAACAAACGCATCACTCCGGATCAATTAAACAAGATTCAAACGTTGTCTGACGGACACCAGCTGGTCGATATGATCGCCCAGCTCCTTATGATTGCCCCGAACAGAAAACAGACTCTTCTTGAAGGGACGAACGCAGTTAAGAGAATGGAAACTCTTCTGACTCTTCTTGAACAAGAGTTAGATATCCAGCAAACTGAAAAGCGCATCAGAGGACGTGTAAAACAGTCAATGGAGAAGAGTCAAAGAGACTATTATCTCCATGAACAGGTTAAAGCCATTCAGAAAGAACTTGGTCAGAACGAACAAGAGTTCACTGAATATGAAGAGAAGATCGCTTCGGCCAAGATGAGCGAAGAGGCTACTGAGAAGGCAAATTCTGAACTCAAAAAGTTAAGAATGATGGGTTCGAATAGTGCGGAAGCCAACGTTATACGCAACTATTTGGATACTATGCTCGGATTGCCATGGTCCAAGAGAAGCAGGATTAACTGTAATTTAACAAGAGCTGCTAAGGTTCTCGATGAAGATCATTATGGCTTGGAGAAAGTCAAAGAAAGAATTATCGAGTATTTAGCAGTTCAGAGTCGCGTCAAAAAAGTTCGCTCTCCAATTCTTTGCTTAGTTGGTGCTCCCGGTGTCGGAAAGACCTCCTTAGGTCAGTCTATAGCCCGAGCAACAGGAAGAAAGTTTGTTCGTATGGCTTTAGGCGGCGTGAGGGATGAAAGCGAAATCAGAGGTCACAGGAGAACTTACGTTGGCTCTATGCCCGGTCGTATTTTGCAGAGTATCAATAAGGCCGGAGTAAATAACCCATTATTCCTTCTTGATGAAGTTGACAAGATGGGAATGGACTATAGAGGAGACCCTGCGGCGGCTTTGCTGGAGGTACTGGATCCGGAACAAAACAGTACTTTCCAAGATCACTATTTAGAAGTCGAGTTTGACTTGTCTGATGTGATGTTTATTGCCACAAGCAACTCTATGAACATTCCGGCTCCTCTCCTGGACAGAATGGAAGTTATTTTCCTTTCGGGCTATACAGAGGATGAAAAGGTTCATATCGCTCAACGCCATCTGATTCCTAAGCAGGTAAAGCTTAACGGCGTAATGGCCAAAGAGCTAAAGATAGAAAAGGATGCAATCGTTGATATTGTTCGTTTCTACACTAGAGAAGCAGGCGTACGCGGTTTGGAAAAAGAGATCAGCAAGATTTGCCGTAAAGTGGTCAAAGATCTTTTGTTAAAGAAAACTTCCGGCAGAACTGTAGTTACGTCAAAGAACCTCGGAGATTATTTAGGGGTTAAACGCTTTAACTTCGGCATGAAGAATAAAAAAGACTTGGTTGGTCAAGTTACAGGTCTAGCTTGGACAGAGGTCGGCGGAGATCTTCTTACTATTGAAGTTGCCACAATGCCGGGCAAAGGAGTTATTACTCGTACCGGCTCTCTTGGCGACGTCATGAAAGAATCAATTGAAGCCGCTCGCACAGTAGTTCGTTCAAGAGCATCTCGTTTGGGAATCTCTTATAAGCAGATTAGCGAAACGGACATTCACGTTCACTTCCCTGAAGGAGCTATTCCCAAGGATGGACCAAGTGCAGGTTCTGCGATTACTTTAGGTTTAGTTTCTGCGTTGACCGGTATTCCCGTAAAAGCCGATGTTGCCATGACCGGTGAAATTACACTTCGCGGAGAAGTCTTGCCGATTGGCGGTTTGAAGGAAAAACTTCTGGCTGCACTAAGAGGTGGCATTAAGACTGTTCTTATTCCGGAAGAAAACATTAAAGATCTGGAAGAAGTTCCGGCTAATGTCAAAGAAGGCTTGAACATTCTTCCTGTTCGTACCATCGATCAGGTTTTAGAAAATGGTTTGGAACATCTGCCGGAACCATTGAAAGAAGAACCGGCGATCCAGCCAATAACGGTTCCTGAACCTTTATTAAGTCGTTCGACTTCGCACGTCTAATTTGTTGAACTATTAACCTCCTTGGAAAAGTCCGGGAGGTTTTCTTTTGCTCGTTTGTTTAAACCACAATAGTCGTCAAATTTATTGCAAAAATCATCAGAGATGCAGTTTGATTTCTATGCAGATATGGATCTTTCAATACTGAAATTTTTCAGTCTTTTTCTTTTGAATAATTAAGAAATCGAATGCGAGAGAGGGGATATCCCTTGTTCTGGGTATTTTTACTCACTTGTTTTGTCATTTTTTGAAAAAATTTGAGATAAAACCCAAAAAGAGATCGAAAAAGCATTGATTTTCAGTCAAAAAATCATCATTGTGGTAATTTAACAACGTTCAGATAGTTATAATTGCCGAGATTGCTTTGGAGCACTAAAAAAGCACTTTTTCATATTGTTAATAATTGTAAAGAAAACTCTGCTTAAAAGTGTTTTACAACAGACAAGATGAATCCTGCTTTGCGCCAAAATTTTGACAAGTAGTTTTATTCCTAAAGGGAGTTTAAATTGAATAAAAGCGAAATGATCGAAGCAATTGCTTCTGAGTGCGATATCTCTAAGGCCTCAGCCCAAAGGGCTTTGGACGCTTTCACCAACAATGTATTAAATGCTTTGAAGAAAGGTGATGAAGTTGTTTTGGCCGGATTCGGTACATTTTCTGTTGCTGAAAGAGCTCCAAGAAAAGCAAGAAATCTTCACACTAATGAAGAAATTGAAATCCCAGCTAAAAAAGTTCCTAAATTTAAGGCTGGCAAATTTTTAAAAGATGCTGTAGAATAGCGTTCTGTTGTTGATGAGAACCGAGCTGTTCTCGCAACGGATGCTTAGCTCAGTTGGTAGAGCGGCGCCCTTACAAGGCGTAGGTCGGGAGTTCGAGACTCTCAGCATCCACCAAATGGAGTGGTAGTTCAGTTGGTTAGAATATCGGCCTGTCACGCCGAGGGTCGCGGGTTCGAGTCCCGTCCACTCCGCCAAAATTCTGGTCCGGAATCGAAAAAAATTGATTCCGGATTTTCTCTTTTCTGGAGTTGACTTCAGGACTATTTGCACCAGATTCCTTCTTCTTTGACGCCGAGGAATTTCCGTTTCCGAGAATATTTTCTGAGCGTTACTTTGAGAATATCTGAGCAATAGGAGTATTGAGCCATTGGTCGTTCAGACCGGATTCAATCCAAACTCTTTCAGATTCATCCGAGGTCAGCAAAGAATTGCTTGTATCAACGGCAAATTCTTCAAAGACCTCCTTGAGGGTGGCCTTGTTTCCATCTACCAACAATGCCCAGCTCACGGAGTATTTTTCCCCGATTCTTACGACATAGTGTTTAGCTAAAAGACGAGAAAGAATATGGTCGACAGCATTGGGATAACTCCCCGATTTATCGGCAAGTTCAATGTCTGTCATGATTGGATTGCCGCTTTGCTTGGCTTCGTATAACAATTTAATTAAAGCCACCGCAGACAGAAGTTTATTCCCGGTTTTATTAAAGTCAGAGTATCTAGTGGCACGCAGCATCGGTAAAGTTGCTGTTAAAGCAGCTCCGCCAAGTACAAGCATCCACATAATATACATCCAGGTCAAAAGAACAGGGATAGCAGCAAAGGCTCCATAGATTGTCGTGTAAGACCCTCGGAGGATGTATACCCCAAATCCCCACCGGAATATTGCCATTACAGTGGCTGTCACACAGCCGCCGATAATCGCGTCCTTCCACAAAACTCTGCAGTTAGGGACGTATTTATATAGACAGGCTAAGATAACTCCTTGAATAAGGGCTTGAACCGGCTGATAAATCCATTGGAATTCCGCTGTCAGTTTTCCCATGACAGCTAAACCGGTGACATAAGAGGAGGCGGCTAAGCTCATGGCTAAAATGACGGGCCCAAGAGTCAGAAGCGCCCAGTAAAGCAAGAAACGGCTTACCCAGTTTCTGAGGTGCTTAACTTGGAATGTCCTGTTTAAACCTTCGTCAATGGTGGCGATACAAAGAATTGCTGATACGCCGAGACCGATTACACCGAATATCGTCAAGCCGGTGGCTTTTTCTGCAAATTCTTTGATATACCCCATTATTTGTACGCTGTATTGTTCCGGAAGAAGCGTCGAAAAAAGAAACTGCTCCAGACTTTCGCGGTAAGTAGCAAACAACGGGAAGGCGGCAAAGGCCGCCATAATGACGGCAATAGCGGGAACAATCGAAAGAATAGTCGTCAGCGTCAACGTTGAAGCAACTTGCTTTAACTGTGCCTCTTCTATTCTTCCGGTTACAAACTTATAAAGCTCAAATAACTTTGATTGGTGTTTTAATTTTTTTAAGATACTAATCATGTAACCTCCTGCTACATGTTAGTTATAACATTAACACTCTACAATGCACACAGCTAAGCCGCCTAAACTAGTCTCTTTGTACTTTGTCTTCATGTCTTTACCCGTGGCCAACATGGTCTTGATGACTTGGTCAAGACTAATATAGTGAGAACCATCGCCTTGAACAGCAAGACGGACGGAGTTCACTGCTTTGACGGCACTGACAGCATTACGTTCAATACATGGAATCTGCACTTGGCCTGCGACAGGATCACACGTAAGACCAAGGTGATGCTCCATAGCAATTTCTGCTGCATTTTCAATTTGGTTATTTGTTGCGCCTAAAGCTGCCGCAAGTCCGGCTGCGGCCATTGAACAAGCGACACCGATTTCTCCCTGACATCCGACTTCTGCGCCCGATATAGATGCATTTGTTTTGTACAGAGCTCCGATGGCGCCTGCAGTGAGAAGAAAGTTCCTGATTCCCTCTTGGGAACTGCCTTTAACAAAGGTTCTGTAATAGGCTAAAACAGCTGGGATAACACCGGCGGCTCCATTTGTCGGAGCAGTGACAACACGGCCTCCGGCTGCATTTTCTTCACTGACGGCAAGTGCAAAAGCATTTATCCAGTCGATAATTTGAAGAGGATCCTGGTCTAAAGAAAGACGGCTGTTTTTAAGCTTTTCGAAAAGAGTCTTAGCTCTTCTCTTTACCTTTAACGGTCCCGGGAGGACTTCCGAGTTTCTAAGTCCTCTCTGCAGACATTCGTCCATAACCGAAGCTATGTAATCTAATTGTTTGTCGATTTCTTCATTGCTCTTTCTTGAGAGCTCATTTTCTCGAACTAATTCAGCAATAGTCTTGTTGTGCTTCTTGCATAAGTTGATTAGTTCTCTGGCAGTTGAATAAGGATAGGGGACTGATACTGGTTCCTTGTCCATTGTGTAGGACAACTTTTTGTTCTCTGCTTTAGCCTCTTCTTCGGTTTCAATAAAACCGCCGCCAACGGAATAGATCTTTTCTTGCAGAAGAATATTTCCTTGTTTATCGAATGCTTTAAATAACAATGTATTCGTGTGGTAAGGATCTTCAACGGTCGGTTTAAAGACAAGATCTGTGTCGTAATCAAATTTAACCTCATGCTGCTTTGCAAGGTTAATGATCTTATTTTCTTTAATTGACTTAATTGTTGCTGGGATACTGTCAATATCTACTTCAGACGGGCTTTCCAACATCAAGCCAAGAAGTACTGCCTGATCCGTGGAGTGGCCGATACCGGTCGCGGCCAAACTTCCAAGTAAATCGATTTGAAGCCGGTGAACTTTGTCTAGAAGCCCGTTCTCGACCAGACGGTTTGCAAATTTTCGGGCAGCTCTCATTGGGCCGACGGTGTGAGAGGAAGAAGGTCCAACTCCGACCCGAAACATATCAAATATAGATATCGTCATTTCTTTTAGTTCAATTAAGTTAGAACGCTATTTTAGTTGAAGCTTAATTTTTAATGAAGAAGGCTCAATATAGGAGAAAACCAAGAAATAAGACGAGATGAGAACTATGCTCATAAATGATATATGCTTTGGCTTGGAGGTATCAATGTCAATCAAACTACTCATTAGCAGTTTCTTAGCCACAGCCATTATTTCTACATCCGCCGTTGCTTCAGAAAACCTAATCTCTAATATTCTTACGGATCCAGATCAGACAGTTAAGGGAGAGTGGATTGTTCAAACAGAAAAACTTCTTCCTCAAAAAAATATAGACTTGCTTGATATGGAAAATAATCCCATTCGAGACAATCCCTGCGTAAAAATTAATCTCGTCCGAGAACAAAAGGGTTCTTTGTGGATTCAGCAAGTTGTCATTGAGCCGATAAAGAATCCGGAATTCTGCACTATGGAGGCAAGTGCGCTGTTGGGTCGTTAAGCGCAGTTGGTTGCAACTACGGTTCATCTTCCTCCCAGCGCTGGGCTCGAACGTTAACGCTCTCACATTCAAAATATGGTTTAGTTTTTATTTTTTGTTAACTTTCGAATAAAAAAATCCCGCGCTTTTCGGCACGGGATCTCGAAGCATTTTTGAAATTATGCTTTCATCTTGTCTGCGATGTAATCAGAAAGTTCCTTTGCAGCGAGTTTTGCTCGATCATCTGAACCAACAAAAATCTCCGAAAGAAGTCTTTCGCTTACAAGTTCCGGATTGTAGGTAATATGTAGATCATTGCCTTTAAGTTCGCAGCTGTTAAAAGCTGAGTCTGGGCTGCATTGTTCCGCGATTTCTTGAATCTTCCCTTTGGCCAGCATGGCAACAATTGGATTCTTAAAGGTGAGTTCAATGTGTTCACCTGAAATATTCTTCAGATCCACAAAATCTCTTGCTTTAAAAAGATTTTCAATGCTCAAAGACATTTTGTTTCCTTTAATCAAAACTTGTTATGCCGCAAGTTTACTAAATTAAGCCGGCGATCATAATAACCAGCACTAAAGCAGGACAAAAGACTCCGATAAGAATACGTAACCATTTCTTCCAGGCCGGATAGCCTTCTTTGGTCGGCCATTGAGTATGTACTTTGTCCCAAGCAAACCAAGCAGCTAAGATGGCGGAAATAATGCCGCCGACGGGAAGGGCAAGGTTAGAGACGAAGAAGTCTGCTAAATCGAAAGGAGTTTTGCCAAATAGCTTTGTATCTGCGAGAACTCCGAAGGAGAGAGCACACGGAATACTAAGGATGAGCATAAAGAGCAGGCAGATGACTACTGACTTGGGTCGGGAAATCTTAAGCTCTTGAACCATCCAAGTAATATCAATTTCCAGCATTGAAACAGCAGAGGTCAAAGCTGCAACAATTAAGCAAGCAAAGAAAACAACTGCAAAGAATTGTCCTCCCGGCAGCTGACTGAAGATAGCCGGCATCGTAATGAAAGTGAGGCCCGGGCCAGCGGTGGGATCCATTCCGAAAGCAAAGTTTGCCGGAAGAATCATAAGCCCTGCCATTAAGGAAACTATCAAGGATAAAGTGATAATCCAGAAGCTGCTGTTGATGAGATCTGTTTTGTCATCAAGGTATGCTCCATAGGTCAGCATGCAGCCGGCACCGACGGAATAAGAGAAAAATACCAGTCCCATTGCGTCAACAAGAGCTTTAAAGCTGAATTTGCTGAAATCCGGATAGAAAAGATATTTCACTCCCTCCCAAGATCCTTCTTGCATGAGCCCCGTAACAATGAGAACGATCATGAAGAGAAACAGCAAAGGCATGAGTATTCTGGAACAAAGCTCAATCCCTTTACGAATTCCGCCGCCGACGACAATTCCCACTAAGGCAAGGAAGCCAACCTGCGCTGAAACAGCTATGTAAGGAGAAGAAGAGAGTTCTCCGAACAATGCGCCTAAAGCGGCAGGAGTGGCTTCCGGAAATCCAATCACTGCTTCGTAAAAATAAAGCAGGCACCATCCGCCGACGACTGAGTAGAAAGAGAGAACAACGAAACCGATAATGATCCCAAGGTAACCCAAAAATGCCCAGAAAGGTCCGCCAAGGTTGCGGTAGGCGGTAACGATACCTCCTTTGCCGGCTTTACCCAGCGTAATTTCCGCTAAGAGAAGACCTAAGGCCAAGGTAAAGGAAAGAATGACATAAGGAAGCAAAAATGCTGCGCCTCCCTCAGCCCCGGCCATGTACGGGAATTTCCAGATTGCTCCCAGACCTACGGCAGCACCAACGCTGGCTAGAACAAAGCCTAATTTGCCGGTCCAAGAGTTAGAGGGTTGCGAAGACATTCTTAAAAACTCCTACATTAGGTTGAAGACCGCAATGACTGCGATAAAACAAGGTGCTACGAAAGCCAAAAGGAATCTGAAAACCTTCATCCATGTTTCGTTGCGCTCTTTAGTTAAATTGACTTCATATTTTGATTTGTCGAAGAAGAACCAGCCGGTAATTGCAATGACAAACAAAGCAGAAACAGGCATGAGAATATTGCAGGCGACAAAATCGGCGAAGTCAAAGAAATTTTTCCCGAAAATCTTAATATCTGACCACGGACCCATTGCAAGCGCACAAGGAATGCTGCAGATAGTCAGAGAGACGAATAAAAGAATTGCTGCAGATTTGCGTTTTAAGTGCCATTCATCCATGAGATATGCCAAAGGTACTTCAAATAAGGAAATCATTGAAGTAAGAGCGGCCACGAACAAACAACCGTAGAAGCAAAATGCAAAGAAATTAGGGAAGGGGAAATTTGCAAAGACTGCAGGCATGGTAATGAAGGTTAGTCCGGGACCTGCACTTGGATTTAATCCGAAAGCCAATACCGGCGGAATAACCATTAAACCTGCGAGCAACGCTGATACCAAGGCAAGGAAGGCAACCCAAATGGCAGAGGAGGGAAGGTCTTCTTTATGGCTGATGTAAGAGCCGTAGGTAATCATAATGCCCATGCCCAAAGACAATGAGAAGAAGGTAAAGCCCATTGCATTCAGCAAGGAGTTAGCTGTTACCTGATCCCAGCGAGGTGCAAAAAGGAACTTAAGACCCTCTGTTGCGCCCGGAAGAGTCAAACCTTTGACAATGAGAATGATCATGAGCACGAAGAGCAAAGGCATGAGAATCTTTGAAATTCTTTCAATACCTTTATTGACGCCGAAGATCAAAATGCCGGCGGTAATAGCCAAGAACAAGGTTTGATAAATAATGGCAGACAAAGGCGTGCTGACAGTGTCAGTAAAAGTCTTTTCAAGAAGAGCCAAATCAGTAGATGCGGCTTTTCCCATGACGGATTCGAATAGATAAGTTAAGCACCAGCCTCCTACATTGCTGTAGTAGGTCATGATTAAGAAGGCGCAAAAGACGCCTATGAAACCTAAAGGTGCCCAAAGAGGACCGGCAATTCTTTTGAAGCTGGTGACAACGCTGCCTCTTCCTGCACGTCCGATAATGAACTCTGCCAAAATCAGAACAACTCCCATGGTAAAGACCATAAGAATGAAGGGAAGAAGGAAAGCACTTCCTCCATTTGCGCCAACCATATATGGGAACTTCCAGATTGCTCCCAAACCTACCGCCGAACCGGTAGCTGCAAGAATAAAGCCGAGTTTTGAACCCCAATTACTTCTATCGGACATTTCTAACTTTCTAAAAACGTAAATATTGTTATAAATAAACTGAATTATTGAGTTTACTGTTGGATTTTCAAAAAAAAGAAGATCTTGATGGAAATTTGACCTAAAAATCATTTCTCGAGTTCTTGAGAAGTAAAATCTGACATAAGAACTAATTAAATGGCATTCAAGGAAGTGAGATATGGAAGATTTGATTGTTAATTCTGAAATAGACACAAAAGGGACAAAATGCCCGATGCCGATGTTAAAGACGAAAAAAGCTTTGGCAAAAATGCTATCCGGTGAAGTTCTAAGAATATTAGCGACAGATCCTCATGCAGAGATTGATTTAAAGCAGTTTGCTCAGCAGACAGGACATGAATTTATCTCTTCGAATTTAGAAGACGGTGTTTACGTTATTTTGATGCGCCGCAAATAATCCAAGGACAGATTTGATGGAAAAGATTATGCAAGACAGAGATAGGATGCTGAACGTCTCGGAACACGCCCAAAAGGTAGTGAGAGCTATTTACGGGACTGAATCCGTACAAAAAGCCTTGGAGATGGCCAAACTCCAAGAACCTTATGCCATTGAAGAACAAATTGAGATCTGCGAGGTTCCCGCCCCTCCGATGAAAGAACTCCAAAGGGGAGAACTAATCAAAGAAAAAATGCGTGCATACGGACTCGAAGCAGAAATGGATCCTGTAGGAAACGTCATTGCCCGCTATAAAGGGAGTTGCTTTGAAGCACCTGTCTGCGTCATTACGGCCCACTTAGATACGGTTTTTGGAGAAGAAGTAGAAATTAAGGTCAGAAGAAAAGAAGGACGCCTTTATGCTCCTGGAATTTCTGATGACACACGTGGTCTGGCTAGTATGCTGCAAGTTATTCGCTGCTTGGTAAGCAACAATATCAAGACGCAGGGAGATATTCTTTTTGTAGCTACTGTGGGAGAAGAGGCTGAAGGAGATTTGCGAGGAGTAAAAAGACTTTTCTATACTTCCGGAATTCATATTGACGGAATGTTGGCTCTGGATTCGGCTGACCCGGGACGACTTTTGTGGGGATCAACGGGCTCCAAGAGATACAAAATAGAATTCACCGGCCCCGGAGGTCACAGCTATTTGAACTTCGGTCAATGCCCAAGTGCCACCCAAGCCCTTTGCAGAGCAGGAAGTCTTCTTGCGGAATTGGAAGTTCCCGATAGTCCGCGCACTACATTTACGATAGGCACAATGAAAGGCGGTACATCCGTCAACTCGATCGCTGAACACGCTGAATGCGAAATTGATTTAAGAAGTACTGACAATGAAACCCTCTACAGCTTGGTCGACTCAGTTCTTCCTCTTTTCTCGGAAGGTGCCGAGTTAGAAAACCAGAGGTGGGGCATCACTCAAGAGGAGCTGAAGGTTAAATGCAAAGTAACTCCTCTCGGACATCGTCCGGCAGGTATGCAGGATGACTCAAGTTCTGTTCTTCAGGCTGCAGGAGCGGCAATGGAAGCACTTGGTATCGAACTGACTAACTATACCAGCGCTTCTACCGATCAAAACGTACCCATGTCAATGGGTATCCCGTCAACGACGCTCGGTACGGGCGGCCGAGAAGGGCTTAGTCACTCGTTAAACGAATGGTACGAACCTTATCGTTCTTTCGAGGGTCCGCAGCTTGCTTTGCTGACGGTTTTGGCTTTAGTCGGAATTGAAAACGGTCCGGCTCCAATGCTTGGAATTTATTCTGGTCAGTCTCAGCATCATTACAAATTTCAATAATTAGTTGACTGTATCAGCTTGCCGGGTTTTGTCGCCCGGCATTTTTTCTTGAGTTTCCAAGATTACAACTTCTTCAAGGATGTCCGGTTTTTCTGACGATGTTTTCTTTTGTGTTTTTGTAATGAGATAAGGTGTTCCCGGCTCGTTGAAGAATGCGTTTAAGTTGACGGTCTCTTGAATCTTGAAAAGCGCTCTTTTAAGAAGTTGTTCGTTAAGTTTATCCAGGGCAACGGATTCGCCTTTTATGGTGTAGTCCAAACGCGGAACTTCGAAAGGCTCAACTTTTTCAGGGCTGCTTGGGGAGTCAGCGAACAAACCTGACTGGACATAAACATCGCCTTCAACGATTCGGGAGGTCACTTCCTCACCGTTTTTATTTCTGAAGGTTACGCGAAGTTTGCCAAACTTTCTTTCTGTCAGCCGGATAGCGCCGATATAGGGCAAGAAGCGCATGCCTAAATTTTCCATTGTATTAGAGGCTTCAACGTATATTTCTCCGTCTAACCCTCGATCGTTAATAAGAGCAAAATTATTTCTTTCTAAAAACTGGGTTATATGGTTTTTAAAGTTGTCTTCAAAGAACATAGACACGGATTCTTCCATTATTCCTTCACCATCGGCGTCTACCCCTTGAAGAATATATCTGGTTGAGAGAGAAAGGTTAAGAGGGGCCGAAGTCGGCTTTATTTCTTCATCTTTTATATAGGGTGAATCGGAAGGAAACCAACCATGCTTTGGCGTTCCGATAGAAAGTCCTGTGGAGGCGACTCCAATGACAGTGCAGCCCGTATTCAGACAGGCCAGGACAAATAATAAAAGAAGCGTAACAAATCTCATGGCTAAAAATAAGGCGCCCGTTCGGACGCCTTATTTTAACCTAGGTTGGGTAATTTGAAATTAGTATAAACCGATGACCTTCCACCAAGCCATACCAATTGTGAGCCAAATCACAACGTTGATAGTGCAAATTACGAAACCGTTTCTCCACCATTCGCTCTGAGAGACATAACCGGCACCGAAGTAAACAGGACCGCAGCCGTTACCGTAGTGAGTAAGAGAGATCGGGCAGTTTGCGAAGAAGCCGAATGCCAAAGCGACTAATAAACCCGGAACGCCGCAGGCTGCAGCAACAGCGATGAATGCTGCATACATAGCGGAAATACGAGCTGTAACGGACGCGAAGCAATAGTGAGAGTATGTGTAAATAAGGGTGATAGCGATAAAGGAAGCAATCCAGCCAAGATTTGCAGCAGCGATTGCTGTGCCGATAATCTTAGCGATCCAAGCAATAAATCCGGATTTTGCTAATGCGGTTGCTAATGCGACCAAGCCGCCCATCCAGAACATTGCGTCCCAAGCACCTTTTTCAGAAAGGATGTCTTTCCAATCCAAAACTTTGAAGACCAGCATAATTGACACAGCAAGCATAGCGACAGGTGTTGCGCCGAGCTTTGTCCAGCTTCCGGTTGCCCACAGGATAAGGCAAAGAACGAAAACAAAAGCCAAAACCTTTTCTTGGAGAGTCATTGGACCCATATTTTCGAGTTCTTTAACGGCCAAATTATGAGCGTCAGGCATTGCTTTGAGTTCCGGAGGAGAGAGCTTGAGCATGACCAAAGGTACTAGGAACAAAGAAATCAAGCCCGGGACAATTGCGGCAACAGCCCAACCCATCCAAGTGACTTCTACGCCTAAAGTGCTTTCAGCTAATCCTACGCACAAGGGGTTGCCGGCCATAGATGTCAAGAACATCATACAAGTGACGGCGTCCGTGTGATAACCGACTTGCATCAAGTATTTACCGATTTTGCCGGCTGTCGGTCCCGGGGAGGAGCCGAAAGCGTTGCTTAAGGACTGAACGATCGGATAGAACACACCGCCTCCGCGAGCTGTTGCCGAGGGCATAGCCGGAGAGATAACTAGTTCTGAGAGAGCAATGGAATAGCCCAAAGAGAGAGAGGAGCGGCCAATGTATTTAATGATGACGAAAGCGATTCTCTTTCCAAAGCCGGTCTTGATAAAGCCTCTGGAAAGGAAGAATGCGCAGACGATCAACCAGATGGTGCCGTTACCGAAACCCATCAATGCTTCGCCGGTCTTAAGAACGCCGGTTACAGCACAGAATGTGAGAGCTAAGAAAGCAACCGCACCCATGGAAATAGGCTGCAGGATAAATCCTGCGATGGTTGCAATAAAGATGGCAAACAGATGCCATGCTTTAGGAGTCAAGCCTTCCGGGGTAGGACAAATCCAGACGATCAGTCCTAGTCCTAAGACTATGATCCAGTTCCGTAATGTTTTACTCATTTTTTCTTCCTGAAAGTTTTGAGGTTGTGTTACTTATTGAGAACTTCTTAACAATTCGTAACATGGACAGTTTATTCTTAGCGACATAAATAAGCCAGTAAAAAGTATTAAGGGTAAACGATTGGTAACGATAAAAATCAAATAGTTATTTACGTTTTTGGAGAGATGAAAAACAACAAGGAGATGATTCTTTGTTTTGAAAAAATAAACAGTGAAAGAAGGAGGTGAACGGAATCGGTTCTAATTTGTCATTACCTCTATTTTTGCAATGGCTGATTCCTCAGTTGGCTTTTAACATATTGACGAAGTGGCAAAGCGTAACGGCTTAAGCACTTCTCTCTAACCGATACGGTTTTAAATCGGATTGGTTTTGCCGAGAACTCAACGGCTTTATTTTTCGGCACAAAAACAAAAATTGCAAAGGCCAAAGAGAAGGACTTCTCCATTGAGATACAGCTCACTCTAATCTCGTGAGATTCCAGAAGTTGCAGGCTACTTACCCTTTAACGGCGAACCTTCTGTAGCAGAGGCAGCCGGCCAAGACCAAGAAGTCAAGCAGGCAGCCGCCCAAAGACTGGAGGCCTTACGTACTGCCAACTCAGAGCTTTTCAAGACTGAGGTATCTGAGGTCACGGCTGAAGTCGGTGCGCAGATTCTCAACGCCATCGCAGATGAAGCCGAGGCTCAGCTTCTGCAGGCCGTCTTTGCTCGTTCGTGGCCTCCAGTGCACTTGACCTTGGGATGAGTCCCAAACAGTTTTGGCAAGAGTACGGGGCCAGCATTCTTGGCGAGTCTGATGTATAACGTGACGCAAAAGGCAACCTTACAGAAGTTCAAGGTAAGGCACCCGGTCAATGGAAAACAGACGTTTTTAAGCAATCATGGGGTGACCAAGAGAGATTTAAGCAGTTCATCGTTGAGGCTCCTCGTAGTTTCAAAGGCAGCTATGCCGTGTTAAGGAACTTTCTAAAATCCCTAATGGGCAGTCCTCTGAAGGTAGGCAATTCAGGAACATTAACTCTTGGAGTTAATGGGATAAAAGAACTAGTTAGCAGGCCGGATGGAACAAGGCAGGTTGACGATGAAACTTTTAAATTAGCAGTTACAAATATAGAGGAGCTCTTATCCAGATCATTATATGGTTGGTCAGCCCCCGATAAAAAAGGAAGAGAAGCTATTGACCACGGAGAAAAGCATTTTTCTGGATTTATACATCTCGGAAAGGTCTATGGTGTAAAAATGACTGTCAGGGTCGTGAAGGAGAGTCAGGGAGGTAAGAAACTTTATGAGCTTGACGCGATTGAGATAAGCTCCCTTGAGAAAGGAATGGAGTGGCTAAATAAAGCTTACAGCGGGGAGCCTAAAAGTAAAGCCTCCCTTTCAGCTAAAGCCACAAGGGAGGGAATGCGAAAAGAGCCCGAATGGGATAGTCACGACTTCACTTTAACACCGATGAATCTGGAAGTACAAGGGTTGTTTGATGCCTTGTATCGTTTAGGCCACAGTTTCTTCTCGCAAGTCTCCAAGGGAGCCAGGTTCGGTACCACAGGTGTTAATGGAATATAAGAGTTTCGAAGAAAACATAAAGTAAAAAGTAAAGTTGGCGAAGAAATAAAGTCGAGGTTGCCAACATTCAGGAATACTGGCTCACTCTATTCTTGGCTGGCTCCAGAAAAAAGAAGGAGTTTCATTCCTCACGTTGAAAAGCGTTTTTCGAGATTTGTATATCAAGGAAAAGTTTACGGAATAAAAATAGTTTTGCGAGTGGTGGCTGAAAATTGCGAAGGAATGATACTTTATGAAGTTGATACACTCGAAGTAAGCTCTCTTGAGGTAGCAAGATGTATTAACGTGACTTTTAAAGGAGAGCGTACAGACAATCTCCTTCGCAGCCAAGGCTACGAAGGAGTGCATGTGAAAAGGGCCCGAGGGCGCTAGTCACGATTTTACTTTAGCACCGATGAATCCAGGAGTATAAGGACTAATTGAAGCATTGTATCGTTTAGGCCACGGTACTTTCTTCAAGCCTTCAAAGGTGATATTGACGATCGGCATCTACAGTCAAGACAAATTTAGATGTTTAAACGAAGGATAAAACCTATTCAGTTGAGTGGGGAAAGTTCGTTTGGGGGACCCACAGAAAGCGATAAAAGAAAATGTTGGAGGAGATAGTATGAAAAACCCGCTGCATCTAAATCGAAGACAGCGGGGGGTGCGTTGACTACCTAACGGGTCCCAACGCTCATAAAAAATATACCACAAATAAATCCTGAAAAAAGCCTGATAGAGAAGTTATATCGTTTACACAACGGCTACTTCTCTTAAGCCTCTAGAGAAGACTTCCATCCCGACTTGAAACTTATCGCGCGCAGGAAGTCTGCTGACTGCTCCAGGATTCTGTACAAGGAAGGAAACGTGTTTTTAAAGGCAAGAATGAAGTCTGTGCGGATTTGTTTAAAAAAGAAAAGCCTAATCAACGGAAAGCCGATGAGACGGAATAATCATGTGGAGAAGATGAAAGGGTGAAATAGTGTATTGATGGAAGTAAGGGCAGTTATGCCACTTTGAAAATTTTTTTATCCTTAGCAGGCGGCTCCTTTAAGATAGGTAATTCAAGAATTGTGACTTTTGGAGTCAATGGGAGTAAAGAATTATTAAGTAGCCACGACGAAACAATAGCCGCAGACTATGAAATTTGTAAATATGGACGAATCCTTATCCAGGTCAATTCGGGGGTGGTCCGCGCCAGATAAAAAAGGAGGGGAGACTATCTATCTTCTAGGTTTATGCACCTAGAAAAAGCTTACTGTGTAAAAACAACTGTCAGAGTTGGGTGAGAGAATCAAGGAGGAAAAAACTTTGTGAGGTTAATGAGATTGGGATAAACATCCTAAGGGAAGGGATGAAATAGCTTGATAAGGCCTATAGTGTTGAGTAACTAAGTAAAGCCTCCTCCACAACTGAGGTCACGGAGGAGGGAAGAAGCGGAACACCAGAAAGTCCTCCGCTTGATGCTTTGACTTTAACACGGATGAATCCGGAAGTGCAAGGAATTGAGAACAGGTGAGAGGAGGTAAGGAGAAATTCTGAGACCTAGGAAAAAATTCTCAGCTCTTCCATTAATCGTTCGGCAGCCTCAAGTTTTTCCTTGATGCTTTTATCTTTTGGCGTAAACCATATCAAGCTTGTCCCTAGCGGTGTAATTTGATAACTTCAATAGCCTAGAGAAGGAGATTACATGCATAGGAAAGTTACCATGCTTAGTCATCGTGTTAATCAGACAACTGAAGAAGGGTATCTTAAAACAGAGAAAATCCGGAATATTCCAGACAACAGCGTGCCGGAGATGATTGACGACCTTAACTATGTTGGAGTGACAAAGTGCATGGGAACTTCGCCGGTGAAATATTTATGGGGTCAACTCACTCTCAAGCAACGGGACTACTACAAATTTGCAAGAGTACTGTTGCCCGAGGGAACATTTGTCTTAGATAGTTTACATCTAGGTAAGAAAAGTTCAGGTTTAATGACATGGAACCCTTCTGCTCCTCATTGGAGAATGGGAGCAAAATAAAAATGTTTGTAAAAATTTTCCAAATTTGGAGGTTCCATGTCAACCAAAAGAATACTCTCAAATACGATTGATACCA